>JAQVWU010000008.1 GCA_028709565.1 Eubacteriales bacterium | reverse complement strand
CCCAGGTTAAGCTCGGAGATGCTGTTATCGTGCTTGCCCCCGCGAGCGCGGTAATCAATGACGCCGTTGAAATTACGGCAAAACTCGATAAAGTGGGCGCGCGTACCGTGATAATCAGCGACAGCGAGAAGATGCTTGCGGGACGTGAGTTCGCCCTCCGCATTCCCGCGCTGGGCAGCGACTCGGTATCGCCCTTTATGCTCGCGATAACCGTTCAGCTCATCGCGCTGGAATTATGTCTTGCGAAGGGAATCGACCCCGACAAGTCGGATGTGCTCAACAAGGTTACGATAACAAAATAAAAAAAATGCGGAAGGTTTCTGTAAATGCCCGCTACGGAGGAAGAAAATGAACGATTCGCTGTACAGCGAGCTTAAAGTTATAGGAATGAAGGGTACTGAGGAATTCACCAATCAGATAGACGCTTATCTGCGCTACTGGAGGTCGGCGGGAACCCGCAGTTTTCTGATCGAGCCGGACAATATACGCTTTAAAACAGGTGAAGCCAAATGTATTATACATGAATCACTTCGGGGACAGGATGTCTACATTTTTGCCGACATGTATAACTACGGCGTAACATATGATATGTACGGGATAGATTATCCCATGAGTCCGGATGACCATTTCCAGGACCTGAAACGTATTATCTGCGCGATAGGGGGCAAGGCGCGGCGCATCTCGGTAATAATGCCCCTGCTTTACGAAAGCCGGCAGGATAAACGTTCCTCCCGCGAATCGCTCGACTGCGCCATCGGGCTCCAGGAACTGGTGCGGATGGGTGTGTCGAACATCATCACCTTTGATGTCCATAACATAAGCGTTCAGAACGCCATTCCGCTCTCGGGATTTGACAACGTGCGACCCACCTATCAGATGATTAAAGCGCTGGTGGAAACGGTACCCGATATCTGTATAGATCCCGAACATCTGATGATTATATCACCCGACGAGGGCGGTATGTCACGCTGCATGTACTATTCTTCGGTACTCGGTCTTAATCTCGGTATGTTCTACAAACGCCGCGATTATTCGATTGTGGTTGACGGAAAAAACCCCATTGTCGCCCATGAATATCTCGGCTCGGATTTAACCGGAAAAGACGTTATAATCGTTGATGATATTATCTCATCGGGAGAATCCATCCTTGATGTCGCCGCTCAGCTCAAAGGCAAGGGAGCCGGACGCATATATATCTTCGCCTCCTTCGGCATATTCTGCAACGGGCTGGACCGGGTAGACGAGGCGTATAACAACGGCATGTTCAACAAGATTTTTACGACCAATCTGATCTATCGAACCGCTGAGCTGAAAAAACGCGAGTGGTATACCGAGGTTAACCTGTGCAAATATGTATCGCTCATAATTGATACCCTCAACCATGACCATTCCATATCGGGTCTGCTCAACCCCTCGGACCGTATACGCAACCTGCTGGACAACCGATAGGAATACGACAGGAATACGATTGAATTTAGGCGGGTATTATATATGAAACAATATAAAATCACGGTACTGCTCCTTGGGTTGTTGCTCCTGGCCTATTCAGGAGTTCCGGACGATAGCCCGGTACAGACACCGGCAGCGCCGGAAACCGAACCGGAAGGCGCGTTTGCCGACCGCAGTAAGGTAAAAGACGGCATCGGCAGCTATGACTTTGGCGGAGCGGTCTTTGATATCGTCCTTTCCACCGAGCAGATGGAAGAACCCTACCTGGCTGAATCGGAAACCGGCGACCTGGTTAACGACGCGGTATTCCGCCGTACCCTCGCGATTGAAGAACGCTTCAATACCGAACTCGAACATCATGACACCGGGGGCAACTGGAACGAGGTAGCCGAAGCGGTCCGCAAAAGTGTGTCCGCGGGGGATAACGCCTATGACCTGGGTGTGGCGCATACCTTTATAGGACTGACCGGGCTGATGACGGCGGGCTCGCTGTATGACTGGAAGGGCCTGCCGGTTGTCGACATGCAAAGGGAGTGGTGGAACTCCACGGCCGGAGAAAAGCTCGCGGTAGACAATATACTGCTTACCGCGTCCAATGATTATATCTACCAGCGTCCGATGGTATTATTTTTTAATAAAGATATGACCGCCGATTTTAATCTGGAGAGCCCTTACGCGCTTGTCAAAGACGGAAGCTGGACCTGGGACAAACTCACCGAAATGGCCAAAACCGTATCGGCCGACCTTGACGGAAACGGTATATACGATGAGAATGACCGTTACGGCTATTCGATTATGCTCGGATGGCAGGCTGTCACGGTAATACAGTCCATGGGACTGAGCCTGACCGTCCGGAACGATGAGGGCTATCCCACATTCGAGCCGTTTACCACCGATAAAATGGTCTCAATATTCGAAAAATTCTATAATCTGCTCTATAACGGCAATCAGACTCTGCTGCCGGTCTGGGAGTCCTATATGGGCGCCCTGGGCGGATATACACCGCTGTTTGAGTCCGGTCAGGTATTGTTCCTGCACTCAAATACCGAGCTGCTGCGGATGTTCCGTGAAATTGAGATTGACTTCGGTATGATTCCGTTGCCCAAATACGACGCGGCGCAGGAAAACCATCAGGTTATATGCGATACTCAGGTGCTGGTGGTTCCCGCCGATGTGACCGACCCCGAATTTGTCGGCGTTATCTGCGAAGCCCTCGCCGCGGAATCATATAAAACGGTCGTTCCCGCGGTATACGAGGTGACCTTTGCCAACAAATACCTGCGCGACGAGGAATCCTACGATATGTTTGACATTATCAGAAAGGGCATTGTCTATGAATTCGGATGGACCTACGGGGAGGGCAACGAAATGATCTATGCCCTCGAGCGCCTCATGGTTCAGAAGAGCACCGACGTCGCCTCCTTTTACGCCAAAAATCACGAACGCTTTGAAAAGCAGTTCGCGAAGGTCATCGACGGCGTGCGCGAGGTATACGGCGGCTGATATGTATTCCGAAAATTATACAAATCATCTAAATCATATAAATCTGTATTAGGAAAGGTGAATAGCCAATATGAAAGCTGCACTTATCGGACTGGGCGGAATGGGCCGCGGACACTTTGACAACTATCTGAGATTAATGAAAGAGGGCGCACCGGTGGAGCTTGTCGCCGTCTGCGACATCGATCCCCAGAAATTCGAAATAGCCAAGGTTGACTTTAATATAAGCGGCGTGGTATCGGACAAACAGGACTTTTCCGCCTTCCGCCGCTATACCTCAGCCGACGAAATGCTCGAAAAAGAAAAACCCGATCTCGTTTCCATCGCGATTCCCACATACCTTCACTGTGAGATGACACTTAAGTGCTTTAAGGCCGGGGCGCATGTATTCTGCGAAAAGCCTATGGCGCTTAAGGTTGAGGATTGCCGTCTTATGATCGATACAGCTGCGGAATGCGGAAAACAGCTTATGATAGGCCAGTGCCTGCGTTTCTGGGGTGAATACGAGGTGGCAAAGCAGATAATATCCTCCGGAGAGCTGGGCAAACCGGTCAGCGGTTATTTCTGGCGCGGCGGCGGTCCCCCTGCCAACGATCCGGATAACTGGTATCTGCAGCGGGATAAGAGCGGAGGCTGCCTGTTTGACCAGCATGTCCACGATGTGGATATGATACAGTATCTGTACGGTATGCCCAAAGCCGTCTCCTCGGTCGGCCGCGTGGTCTTCCCCGGCAACGGACATGATACGGTGTCGACCAACTATATATACGACGGCGATTTCGCGATAAACTCCCAGGATGACTGGACCCTCAAGGGTCACGGCTTCTCCATGTCCTTCAGAATCAACTTTGAAGGGGGCACGCTGTACATGGACCATGACGGTTTCAGGCTGGCAAAGGCCGACGGTACGGTGGTCACGCCCGAACACAGCACCGAAAACGCCTATTACAAAGAGATTAAATACCTCATCGGCCTTATCCGGTCGGGTGAAAAGAACACGATAAACCCGCCCGAGGAGTCCATGAAGGCGATTAAGATTGCCGCAGCGGAAGCCCTGTCGACAGACAGCCACGGCGCGCTAGTCGATATTAAATAAAAAGTAAACGGTAAAAGGCGGAACAAACAGACCTGACAGTCTGAATGTTCCGCCTTTTTTGCCCGATGTTAATAACGTGTCCCGTTATGCAATAATCGGATGGTTGCCGAATCAGTTTCCACCCTGCAGCGTTGTACGCTCGATAATCATTTGCTGCCAGTGCTCGTCAAGGGTTACAAAGCGCGCCGACCAGCCGGCAATTCTCACGGACAGATTCTGATAATCCTCGGGGTGTTTCTGCGCTTCCAGCAGTACGGCGTTGTCCAGGATATCTATCTGCATAAAGAAGCCGCCGAGTTTTATGAAACCGGTCAACAGCGCCGATATGGCCGCAGCGCCGTCCGGACCGGAGACCGAGGTCGGGTCGAGTTTTATATCGAGCGCGGTACCGCAGGTCAGTTTTGACAGGTTGATTTTACAATGGGATCTTATCACCGTTGTCGCGCCGTCAAAGTCGGTATTGGGGGTCGGGCTGAGGTTGCTCGCCAGAATGTCGCCGCCGCGAAAACCGTGAGGGGAGGCCTTTCGCGTGTTGCGCCATTCGATCTGGCGGCCAAAGGTGCTGATCCCCGGCGGTCTCAATATACCCTCGCGGGATTTGATGCGCCGCGTCTCGTCCATGAAGCAGTCCATGATACGCACAACAATCCCGTCGACCTCGTCGTTGTCATTGCCGTAGTATTTATAAGATTTGCGCACATATTGCCGCAGCGCTTCGTTGCCCTCCCAGTTATCCCGCAGAATGTCCATGAATTCGGGGAAGGTGAGCTTTTTCTCATCGAATACCAGCTTTTTTATCGCGTACATCGCGTTTGCCGTATCCGGCACACCGCCCAGATGCGGCGATAACACGCTGTACCGGGTGCCGCAATCATGGTAATCCCGGGCGTTCTCGATACAGTCGTCTTCAAAGAAGGCGACAACCGATGTTACCGCGTCGGGATTGCGGAATCGGTCCGCGCCCTTGTGCCAGTTTTCCATGAGCCGGGCCGTCATGCAGGCAAACTCGGCGAACATGGATTCAAAATCCGGATAGTCCGCATAGCGGTCATCATAAAGACCCAGCAACTCACGCTGGAACTGCGCGTATATGTCCATCGGAGCGTATGAGAAGCAGGTCTTGCCGGGTACCTGAACCTCCCAGCAGCCGTCGTTGGCGAACTGACGCGCTTCCTCAAGCGTATAGCCGAATTCCACAAGACTGTCAATTATAAGATTTTCGTTGTATACCGCCGCCACGCCGCCGCCGTGTTTTATGACCGCGGCCAGTTTTTCGATAAGCCAGGGCGGCGAGTCTTCGGTCAGACGCGCGGCGATGGGGAAATCGCTGATCGGAAATTCCTCGACAACCTCCAGAATGAGACGTGTGGCGGTGCCGGAAATCTCATTGCCGCCGATATCACAGCCGCCGATTACCAGGTTCTGATAATGCTGGGCGTCCCCCGAACCCCGGTCCCTGAGGGTGATCCACTCGCAGCCCTTGATGAAAAAGTGGGCCATGTATTCACGCGCCTCGTTTTCGGTTATATCGCCGCGGTTAAGATCATTTTCAAGATAGGGACCGACTATATGGTCGAGCCGGCCGATACCCGGCCAGTTGCCGCACAGCCGCAAAAAGGCAAAGGTAAACCATACCGACTGCAGCGCCTGTTTGTAATTTTTCGGCGGATTAAAGGGTACGCCGCACAGATTCTCGTATAGCTCGCGGTAATAGGCGCGCTCTTCATCGGTTTGGGCGGCGTCATGGCGCTGCGAGAGCAGATTGAGGTAGCGTCGGTGCCATACCGACAGCGCGTCATATACATTGAGCAGCGATTCGAGAAAGATGCGCTGTTTTTCCGTTGTCGGTTCGGCCATGCGTTTTAAAATACGGTCGCGATAGCTGTTAATACCCTCGCGCACCACGCGGTCGAAATTGCAGGTCAGATGAGAGGTCGAACCCATTACAACGCTGCCGCCGTAACAGACCGGGATGACGTGCCCGATGGCGCCGCCCAGCGTCGCGCTGCCGCAGAGCAGCTCGTTGTCACAAATGCGCAGCGGCGCTTCCGCCGCGACGAGGGTGATCATGGCGTCGTGTTTTTTATACGGAGACAGGGTCACAAAACCTTCTATATCATCGGCGGCGAGATATGGCGTTTCCTGCGCCTCCCTGCCGTATCTGCCGTGCAGCGCCTCATCCGCGAAGACGCGTGTCTCTTCGGAAAGCCTCACCGGCCGGCTTCCCTTGAATGCAGAATAAAATTCGATTGACATTGTAAGATTATCCTTTCTTCTTAAATGTTGACTGATCTTATATAAAGTTGTCTGATTTTATATAAAACAGTAAACACATAGATAATTTAGATTTACATTATGAATCTCTGCAGCTTTTGTTTGTAAAATAAATGTTTATAATTACGACAGGTTTATACTGTATGAAATAATTCAAAAAAAACTATCATAAAAAGCCGTATTACCTTTTAATCCATAGAAATTCAACAGGTGTTCTTTAACATATTCGACCGCTTTCTCCTCATCACGTGCATACATGGCAGAAACTATCTTTCTGTGCATATTTACACTTTGATATTTGTCTGGGCGATCAACATCATGATATGACATAATGTGACGGACTTTTAAATAGAGAGAATTTTGCATATCGATTAAAATTTGATTTTTGGATAACCGGGCGATTTCAGTATGAAACATATAATCTATCTCATGTCGTTTGTTATCATCGCTTTTACCAATAGCTTCCTCTTGGTTGTTGCATAGAGTATCAAGAACGGTGTATTCTGCATTACTACCGTTAAAAATAGCAAGTTTTACACTCATTATATCGAGCCCGACCCGAACAATACCAATATCGGTAATATAAGAATCTGAATATTTAGCCACCCTGGAATATTTATTTGGTACAATTTCTATTAATCCGTCGTGTTCAAGCTCAGCGAGGGCTCTTCGTATAGGGGTTCGGCTCATATCGAGCATTTCAACAAGATAATCTTCACGTAGCTTTTGTCCCGCTAATAATTCACGGTTTAATATCTTGTCGCGAATTGTTGTATAAGCGATATTCATGTAGTCTTTCATTGTTTTACCATTATCGTTTAAATAGAATTAATAATGTTCAAAATAACTAATTCTATTTCATGACATTTGTAGCAACTTCGTATGGATTCTCATTCAACGCTTGTACATTTGCGAGATTTGACGTGAATTCGTGTGCAGCGAGCGACCATATAATCTGTTTTTCATTATTCACCTCAAACAAAGGGATGCCTGTTCCCTCCATACCATGACCCAGCCAGTTACATACTACTATATTGCCGTTTGACAATAGATGTAATCCTGTAAGCCAGTGTATGCCTAATTGCGGAGCATCCGAAGCTTCAAATGTCCATATTTCATTACCACTTATGTCTAACTCAACGAGAGCCGTCTGTGATGTATAAATAATATTTCCATTTTTACGTTCTACAGCTCCAAAAGTATTGGGGCGTGTTTTTGCTTCCCACAGTACTGTTCCGATTCCGTCATACTGCCTTATGACACAATCACCTGGATGCACAACAAGATATTCTCCCCCGCGAAGTTTTCGTGCTGAACGCATAACCTCATGACCTGATGTTGCACTTTTTACAGGGATGATTTTCTCCAGTCTACCATTAGGTGCTATTATTGTTATGCGTTTTTCGGTTAATTCACCTACCAGGACATATCCGTTGTCAAGAGGCTGACAGGAGAAGACTTCGCTGTCTGTTTTATAATCTGTGATAATTTCATTTTCCGGTGTTACTACTTGTATACCATGACCTTTGGAACTCAAATAACAATAAAGGTAATTTCCCGTACCTAACAGCCAAGACTCAAACGATGCGCCGTAAGTTGGTAGTTCAAAAACAACTTCACCCTTTTGATTAAAGTTTATTATTGTACATCGGGCACTATCAACAGTGAGTATTGGTTTAAACAATCCATTTATATGTGCCTTTTTCATTTTACTTACCTACTCTTTTAGAACTATGTTTATATGTCAGTGTATACTAAATATGATTTTTTATGGAGACTTTATAAATTAGAAATTATATCAAAAAACAAAATATAAATTAATTCAGAGAGCTAGTCTCAGGATATTCTCAATGTCCTTTTTACCAACAGGGGGGACACTTGGAAGATGGCCTTTTTCGTCACATGAAACACGCTCAACATCTTCAGCTATTGCTTTTATGTCACTTTCAATTATTCCTACCTGTGACAGACGTGTTTGTACACCTACACTTGCTATAAATGATTCGAACATATCGATTGCCTTTTTTGCGATATCAACGTCAGAGCCATTAAGATTGAATATGCGACGTCCAAATTGTGCGAAACGTTCGACGCGATGGTTAAGCACATAGCGAAAAAATGATGGCATTATTATTCCTAGTGTCGCACCATGTGTAACCCCAAATCGTGCTGATATTACATGACCGATTTGATGCATTGGTGAGCCGGGATTAATCCCAGCTTGAAGCCATCCATTCCATGATATGGTAGAAGCCCACTGCATGTTTGCTCGCAATGTTTTATTATACGGGTCATTAAGGATTTTAGGTATCAATTCCATTATTGTCAAGATAGTTCCTTCTTGAAGGCGATCTTGGAGAGGGGTATCCGGTACACAGTTAAAATACGCTTCCAATAAATGGGATATAGCATCCACAGCACCGCATGCTGATTGATATTTAGGTAATAAACATGTAATTTCAGGGTCAATTATTGAAATATCCGGATATACTATGTTGTGGCAAATATAAGACTTTTCACAAGTCGAGTCGTTTGTGGCAACTGCTATATTATTCATTTCTGAACTAGTTGCCGGAAGAGTTGGAATCATAATCGTTGGAAGCGATTTTTGGGGTTTTACATCCCTAATACAATCATGTCGCGACATAAACATATCCCAAACATCCCCAGAGTAAAACGTTCCGATTCCAATTGCCTTAGAGGCATCCATAACACTGCCTCCACCAATACCTATGATAACATCAATATTTTCTTGGCGACATATCTCGATTCCTGTGTTGATTTGTGATATCATTGGGTTCGCTGTTATATTAAAACAGTTGAAAACAACCATATCTTTATTGAGAAGGATTTCTTCTGTGCGTTCGAGAATGTGTTTTAAGAATGCATGTTGTTCATAAGTGACTATGAGTGCTTTTTTACCGAAATCGTGAGCAATTTCTCCAATACGTGAACTTTCGCCGCAGCCGAATATCACCCTAACCGGATTATAATACTCAAAACTAACCATTTGTAACTCCCTTTCTTTAATTGTTAAAATGTAAAATCATTTTACTAACTCGTTTGGGTATATCAATATTTTCATCTCATTGCCATTACTTGCACTGGTAAAACCATCTTCCCAATTTTTAATGCTATATCGATTTGTAATAAGTGGTTTTGTTTTTATCTTACCGTTATTAATAAGTTTAATTGCTGTCTCCCAGCTTCCCCAGTTGTGACCAAAAGAACCTATGATTCTTATCTCATGTGCTGTGAACAATCCATAATCAATTTCTAAAGTGGCTTCCGTAAGACCTACCTGAATAAAAGAACCTTTACGCTTAAGCAAATTCATACCGGTATGTATAGCATCTTTCGAACCGGAACATTCATATATTAAGTCTGCACCCATTCCGCCGGTTAAACTATCTATAACCTCCTTTAAATTTTCTTTCTCGAGGTTTATCGTATAATCAGCACCGGTTTCGGCTGCAATAGCAAGCCTGCGCTCATCGGAGCCAATACCGCATATAACAACAGTAGCACCAAGGCTTTTTGCGGTTTGAGCAACAAGATTACCTATTGCACCACAACCGAATATTACGGCAATATCGGTTGATGTTACACGAGTGCTATCGAACACCGCGTGTACAGCAACCGCAGTGGGTTCACAAAGAGCAGCACAATCGAGAGAGACACTGTCAGGTATTTTATGTATAATGTCTGAACGGATTCGAATAAATTCTGCCATGCCTCCATTTGTTCCGTAACCAATTGAAAGCCTGTCAGGACACATGAGATAGGTTCCGGTTCGGCAATAATAACAATGACCACAAATTATCTGAGCAGTTTCTGTGACAACTCTGTCACCTGCTTTTAAACCAATAACATTATCACCAACACTATAAATAGTTCCAGAAACTTCATGACCTAAGATTACCGGTGGATTACACCATGCCTCTCCACGTTGAATTTTTAAATCGGTACCGCAAATTCCGACAGCGTGAACCTTAACTAAAACTTCATTTTCAGATGGATTTGGTATGTCAACATTTAACAGTTCGATATTTCCTTTTCCGGATTTTAATTTTACTAAAGCTTGCATGTATCTTTCCATAGAGCGTGTGTGTTCCTTCCGTGTTTAAAAAATACAATATATATTAGTATTATATTTTAAATATTATTGAATGTCAACATATATGAGTGATACAATATGGAAAATAAACAATTAATATTTAATAAACAGAACAATATAACAAAATTGTACCCCATAGCTAAACATTGTATCGACAATAGGCTGATAATTTTTTATTAGACATGTTATTTTTCTATTATGCTTGACTCAAAATAATATATATATTATTATTATAATAAACATTTATGAACACAAAGATTTCGGTTTGTATTATATTTGTAATATAACAAAAAACACGAATTGATAAATTGATAATGTGGTTATTAGGTCAATGGATAAGAGCTGAAGTAAGTGTATTGTTGTTTCTTATGGCAGTCATTAAATAAAATATATTTTATTTAATGTTATTATATCTGCAATTTGAGCTTTTTTATAAAAATGTGATTTTATAACATGAGGTAATTTACATGAAAATGATAATTAACGGTAGAGATTACGATTCAATTTCTAACAGAATATGTGATAATATTAATCCTTATGATGGTAGTGTTTATGGAACATTGCCTGATGGATGTTCAGATGACTTTGAACTTGCCGCCATCACTGCAAGAGCAGTACAGCCCGAATGGGAAGCAGCCCCGCTTTATGATAGAATATCAATAATCTACAAATTTGTTTCTTTGGTACGTGATCATCTGGAGGAAATCGCAGAACTGATGGCTTTTGAAGGTGGTAAAGCTATTTATGAAGCGCGGGCTGAAACCGAATGTGCTGCAAACGTATTCACTGGATTCGCGGAAGCTGCACGAAATATGTTTGGTAACACAATGCCGCTCAATGCTGACCCGCGCACTGAAGGTGATTTACTGATGACAATCCGCGAAGCGATTGGAGTTTTTGTCGCGATTTTACCCTTTAATTTTCCGGTTGAATTATTTGCACATAAAGTCGCACCTGCCATTGTCACCGGTAATACTGTAATAGTAAAGCCAGCGTCGTATACACCTGAAAGTGCATATTTTCTTGTGCGTCTACTTCATGAAGCAGGTCTGCCGAAAGGTGTAGTGCAACTTATAACAGGAAGCGGTAAGGAAGTTGGTACATGGTTAGCTAATACGCAAAATGTTGATGCGATAAGCTTTACAGGTTCAACAGAAGTCGGAAAAAAACTCATGCGTGACAGCGCAGCAACAATGCGTCGTGTGTTTCTGGAACTTGGTGGTAATGATCCGTTTGTTGTGTTTGAAGACTGCGATCTTGATCTTGCTGTTGAAGAAGCAGCCGGAGGGAGGACTTGGAATGCAGGTCAAACTTGTTGTGCGAATAAACGATTTATTATAGAAAACTCTATTAAAGACAAATTTGTTACAAAGCTTGTAGACAAAATAAAAACGTTAAAAGTTGGTAATCCTTGTGAAGCGGATACGGTTGTTGGACCTTTAGTTAGTATAAAAGAGGCTGTTAATGTGAAAACACAAATTGCCAAAACAGTTGAAGAGGGAGCACATATAGTATATGGCGGTCAGCGAAATGGTGCTTTTATAACACCATGTGTTATTGACGGAGTTACAGCAGAAATGGATGTGGCAAATAACATGGAGATTTTTGGACCAGTGTTTCCTATAATAGGATTTGGCTCTTTTGATGAGGCGGTTCAAGTTGCTAACCAGACATGTTATGGTCTAGCCAGCGGTGTAATGACAAGCGATATGAAATGCGCGATGAAATTTGCCAAAGCAGTCAAAGCGGGTACATGCGTTATTAATGGTAACGGTAACTATCGTTCAATGCAACAACCTTTTGGTGGTTATAAAAACACAGGGATTGGAAGAGAAGGAACCTTAGATACGCTGTTGGAATTTACTCAACAAAAAACTATTGTTCTTAAAAAGGTCCTTGTATAATTATAATGAAATCTGAAAATAAAGCACGGTTTTTGCGAAGAAAAGCGAAAGAAATACGCATACTTACATTACGCGCTATTGCTAGTGTCGGTATCGGTCATATCGGTGGTTCATTGTCAATAGCAGATTTGCTTGCCGTATTATATTTTGATATAATGAATATAGATCCTTCTGATCCCGAAAAAATTAATCGTGATAAGATAGTATTATCAAAAGGACATGCAGGTCCGGCTCTGTATAGTGCACTTGCTTTACGTGGCTATTTTGACTCTTCCTGTCTTGAAACTTTAAACAAACCAGGTACTAAGTTTCCCAGCCACTGTGACATGCGACTCACAAACGGCATAGATATGACAACTGGTTCGCTCGGACAAGGTGCATCAACAGCATGTGGATTAGCATTAGCTCAAAAAATCGATAAATTACAAAGCCATACATTTTTGATACTTGGTGACGGAGAGTGTCAGGAGGGTCAAGTGTGGGAAGCATTAATGTTTGCTGCTCATCATAAGCTTGATAATTTAATAGCTTTTATCGATTATAATGGATTGCAGATTGATGGTCCAACAGATGATATATGTTCGCTTGGCGATATAAATGCAAAGCTGACTAGCTTTGGATGTTTTACAAAGACAATAAATGGTCACGATGTGTCAGAAATCTCAGTTACTGTTAATGAAGCACTAACAAATCGCGGTAAACCATCAGTAATCGTGATAAAGACGACTAAGGGAAAGGGTGTTTCATTGTTTGAAAATAATGCAAGCTCACACAACGCAGTGGTTACATCTGAAATTTTAAGGCAGGGACTACATGATATCGAGGCGATGTCATGAGTGTTAATATATATGATAAAATCAAGATAAAGGATAACGAAATGCGATTCGCATTTTGTGAATCTTTAATAGATTTGGCTTCGCGTGATGAACGGATTATGCTACTTGATTGTGATTTGATGAGTGCGATGGGAACAATCCCGTTTAAAGAACGTTTTCCAGAACGCGTTATCGATTGCGGTATACAAGAAGCAAATATGTTTGGTATCGCAGCAGGATTATCAGCTTCAGGTAAAATACCGTTCGCGCACACATTCGGCGTATTTGCTTCACGTAGGGCGCTTGACCAGATATTTATGTCATGTGCTTATGCTGGCCAGAATGTGAAAATTGTAGGTTCTGATCCAGGTATTTGTGCTGCACTCAATGGAGGCACGCATATGGCTTTTGACGATCTCGGAATTATGCGTAATATTCCGGAAATGACAGTTATAGAGCCCACAGACACATTAATGCTCCGAGAATTAATGCCCGTAATAGCAAAAAAACACGGTTGTGTCTATATGAGATTGGTACGCCGTAAATGTGAAAGCATATATCGTAAAGGAACAGTCTTTACCCTGGGAAAAGCTAATGTGCTACGTGATGGTATTGATGTAGGAATAATAGCAATGGGTTATTGTGTTGGACAGTCGCTAATTGCAGCGGATCTTCTAAAGGGAAAAGGGATTTCTGCAAGAGTAGTAGATATGTTTACTCTAAAACCTGCCGATCGCGAGGAAACGATACGCACAGCAAAAAAAACCGGTGTTATCATAACAGCAGAAAACCATCAGATTAATAATGCCCTTGGTTCGACCGTGGCAGAGATTCTAGCCGAGGAATGTCCAACGCCAATGGTGAGGGTGGGTGTGCACGATATGTTTGGAGAAGTCGGTGAACGTGACTACCTCGCAGAGCGTTTTGAGTTGAATGCAGATGCTATAGTAAAAGCCGCGCTTAGAGCTTTGGAACGTAATAAATAGTAATTATGCGCTCTCTCTAGTAAATTAAGCAACTAGGGAAGTTGTTACATATTAAAAATAGAAAGAATATATATGAATTCATTCAAAATCATACCTGTTATAACACACATTGAAACCTTTGCAGAATTTATCAAATTGTTTGAATTGTCCGGTAGTGATTTATTATTAAGCGAGCATGCCGTTATCGATAAACACATTGGAGATATGGACTGTCATATAATTTTTCGTGATGATTACGGTATCGGCGAACCTACTTCAACTATTATTAATGAAATTATAGGTATAGCATCGGGATACAATTATAATCGTGTTATTGGTATCGGTGGTGGTTCTGTCCTAGATATTGCAAAGCTGCTTGCTATAGAATGTAACGGAGATTGTGCGCTTTTCTTTACAAATAAGTTGGAGGCAATTAGAAACCGTTC
Organism: Eubacteriales bacterium; assembly: GCA_028709565.1. GTDB lineage: Bacteria > Bacillota > Clostridia > Oscillospirales > CAG-272 > JAQVWU01. The sequence continues at coordinate 8,350 of JAQVWU010000008.1, read as the reverse complement.
CCTGATTCTGGTACCGACAACATGCGGCACAGGCAGCGAAGTTACAAACATATCGATTGCTGCCATAGAAGGTAAAAACGTTAAGATTGGATTCGCTCATGATTCGCTTTATGCAGATAATGCTGTTCTTATAAATGAATTGTTATATAGCCTCCCCCGCCGTATATTTCTGCTTAGTTCTTTAGATGCTTTAGTTCATGCTGTAGAGTCATTTTTATCGCCGAAAGCAACAACTATATCGCGTATGTTCTCAGAAAACGCTATAAAAACTATAGTTCTGGGTTATGAACGTTTGCTTGCTGACAATACAATACAAGATGAGCTTATAGAATCGTTTCTTACTGCAGCGAATTATGCTGGCATTGCGTTTTCAAATGCCGGTTGCGGACAGATCCACGCAATGGCCTACCCGATAGGAGGGGATTTCCACGTCCCTCATGGTGAAGCTAACCATCAGCTTTTTATAGCTGTCTTAGATTATTACCGCATGCATAGTATTGATAATGTATTTAAGCAGTTTACCGACATCTTCGATTGTCTGTTCGGCAGAACCGGATACGATTATTTTATTAATATAATAGAACATATTATAAAACGTAAACCCTTATCCTTATATGGCATAACCGCCAAGGACTGTGAACGTTTTGCGTATATTGTAAAAGAGAGTCAGCAACGTCTGACATCAAACGCTTATGTTAACATTTCAGAATCGGAAATGATTGAAATATATAAATCATTGTTGTGAATAATGCGTTATAGAAATATCAGATAAAGTAAGGATTATATGCGTAAGATATTAATTTACTTAATAGTAGTGATCTTTATAATAACAATATTTCCTTCGTGTAGTGATGAAAATTTAATAAAACTTTTTCTGAAAATGAAATATCTAAAAACAGTATCGATAATAATGGCATACACGATACTGAAACTGAAAACAAACTTTTAATGCGGTTTGATAGTTCAGATTATGGCGGCTACATATTCAAAGTTATGTGTATGGATTCCGGAAATAACAGCACCGATAGATTTATACAGGAAATATATGTTGAAATTGTCTGCATATTATGATGTGGCGTTGAAAACTAAAATTTCAAGAGATGAAGAATCCTCCGAAATTCTAGATATTTCATTAGATGTAAGACGTTATGAATTTTCTTATTACTATTTTTTCACAAAAGGAGGAGTGGAAAATATTATAAGAAAACAGATAGTTGATATAAGAACCGATTTTGCGTCATCGCTATCAAGAAACAGTAATAAAATTGTGACTGATTATCAGGAATTTCTTGATAACGTTGATGATTGAAAAGAGGATTAAACTTACATATGTTATACGGAATTAATGAAATGGTGGACCTTAAGAACCTGCCTGTTTTAAAACGTGGTGTTAAAACACATTATGAGGGGAGTATTGATAAAGCCGGAGGAAATGCAGATTGGGATTGGTGGCTGTATCAGGATAAGGAGTTAAATAACGAGTGGGTAATTTTTGATTACATAGGTCCAGGTTGTGTATATAACTTTGTGCAGCACAGATATCCGACAAGTGAAGAACCGACTTTTAGGTTCTATTTCGACGGAGAAACAGAACCACGTTTTGAAATCAAACACTCGCAATTTGGCGAAATTTATCCTTTTGTTGAACCGATTGCGTCTCGTTATATAGGTCCAGTAGAAAACAGCAGAGGCCCGATACGTGTTGTAAGAAGCTATGTACCAATGCCCTTCGCTAAATCATGTAAAATAACAAGCGATATAAAACTTGAAGGATATAACAGGGCATTAGGTCAAGGTGGATGGGGTCATGTTATATTTCAATCATATTCTGAAGTTGCGGACGAAGAAATAAAAACTTTTTCTATTAATCATGATTATAATATGATGATTACATTGTGGAAAAATGTTGGGATGAGTGTTATTAAGTTCTCTAAAGCTGAAAACAACGTAATAACGAAGTTTAAACTAAAATCCGGAGGAAAAATTCCAATCTACATATCTGATAAAGGTGGACTTGTTTCAGGAATAAAAATTAAAACTAAATCTTATAGTAGTTCGCATTTATCTGAATTAAAAATCAAAGCAGTTTGGGACAATCATAGAAAACCTGATGTAATTGGTTCATTCGGGTGTCTGTTTTCAAATGAATTAGGTTATAACGGTGTCAGGTACTTATTATCCGGTATGTCAACCGAAGGTGAATATTATAATTACTTTCCAATGCCATTTTCAAAAAACGCTTTGATCGAGATTATAAACGACTCTGCAAATGATATTGAGTTTGATTATGTGTCAGTCACATCGACCATTGAATATAATGACTTTTATAGTTCCAGACCATTCGGGTATTTTAGATCAAGTAGTTATTATAAGCGAAGTCATACTGAAGGTTCGGACAGTATCATCGCAGAAATCACAGGCAGTGGACATATTGTCGGTTCTATAATTACCGGTTTTGGTGAAACTCCCGAAAGTTATGCTAACTGCGAAGGTGATGTACGGATACACATTGATGGAATTCGTACGCCACAGATTGAAAGTGACGGTTCGGAAAGTTACGCATGTTACGGATGGGGCTTTCCAACGCCCCCCGAATACAATCCTGCAAGTGGATATGATGGTTATGATCATAGAAATTGGTCTATGACAAGGCATTGCTTAGGAGATTATTATCCGTTCCTTTCAAGTGTAAGCTTTGGAATAGAATCAGGAGGTAATAATGATTGTTACATGGAACATTCGGGCATGGTATTCTATTATGGGACAGATGAAATAAAAAGTAAGCTTGTTAAAGAAATTAAGTTTGATGGTTGCATAGAACTAGAGAGTTATTTTGAAGGTGATAATGACCATATTATTGTTAAATCCAGTGGATTATACGGAGAGACCATTACATTAAACATAGAATTACCGATTGAAACAGATTATGTAATAATCAGACGACATAGTGATCAAGCAAAAGGAAGACAGATGGCTGCTGTATATGTTGATGACGAAAAAGTAATCGAATATCCATGGTATATTAGTGATCATAATGAAATAAAGCGTTGGCTGGAAGACGACTTCACCATACCTTCAAAGTATGTAAAAGGTAAAAAGAATGTTAAAATTATGATTATTCCGTCAAATAAACTTTGGAATACTTTCGGTTTGAAAATTTATGCGGTCTCCTAGAATTAAAAATATACTTAAGGTTAAGTAAACTATGAATTATAAGATTATCCTATGTTTTATGTGTTTATCGATTGTTATGTTAATAATACCTTCATGCTTATCTAATAATGCCGTTAACACAGATATTATTCCTGAAACATCAGAAATCAAGAGTGTTACTGATAATGAAATGAACAATTATACTAAAAGCGAAAAACCATATATCATACAATGCACATCCGGACAAGATTCAATTACAGGTGACCGTTTTCGTCTCCTATGCGGTGAGGTTACCGGTGGCGGTTATATAAATATAACTGGAGATAATATAACAACCATAAATCAATATACTGGACGAACTCGTTTTTTTATACCGATTTATATGAAGAATGATAAAGATTGCATGATTCAAATTACATTTACCGGAGATGATAACGGAATTGAAAGCGATGCCGTCAATTATAAATTAAAAAAAATGGGGCGTTCTGTTGACTTTGCTAATTTTACTATAGGTTCATCTAAAAATTTCGTACACTGGCCTGACTGGGTTAATTATGCATGTAATAACTACATGAGTGATTCAGGACTACTCAATATTTACCGCACGCTGGATCAACGTAACAATACAATTAAAAAAGCAGCTGGAAACGATACGAATTTTATAATTTTGCTTGCTCCGGATCCTCTTGTAATGTACGACGAAACAGCGTCGGATTCTCTTAAAAAAATGCGTTCATCGGCTATAGCTGAATACAACAGACGTTCCGGAAATAACATTAATGCTAATTCTAAAATTTATACAGCAATGAACCAGATTGCTGATTATGTCAATAGCCAGTCACCTGATTTCTCTCTTATAGATATGACCCCCATATTAAAAGAATTAAAAAAAGAAGAATCTTTTCCTCGATTGTATCATACTACAGATAATCACTGGTCGAGTCTGGGTGCCTTTTATGGATACAGAGAAATTATGAATGTTATTTATTCTGATACAGGTAATGAAGGGACAAAACCTTTAACTCTTGATGATTTTGAGATTGTTGATTATGAGCTAAGTTTTACAAGTATGGCTGGATTTGCAGATCCTTGGAGTGCCGGCATCTGTGAAATTGTAGATATGCTTATTCCGAAAAAAGAAAGAACATCCAAACTTGTCAGCGGTGAGATTTTAAATGATGGACGATTCTGGAGTGACGTACGATATCCCATGGAATTTATAAAAGAAGATGATTCACTCCCAACTGCTGTAATTTTACGAGATTCTTTTGCTACAGCTTTATATCCCATGTTGAATGAACATTTCAGCCATGTGTGGTATGGAGATACGTGGAATTATGTAGTTGATTATAATTGGTTATCGACAATTAATCCTGATTATGTCATTATAATAGCTGTAGAAAGGTTGTCTTTATCCGCATTGCAACAAAGGTAATTATTAATACATAAGTAATTCGATAAATATAAAAAACAAACACAATTAATTTATTAAAAGAGGTGGTTTTAATTTTAAAGAATTTTATACTTTTATCAATAATAACATTGGTTATCTGTTCTTGTGGCACAAATAATATTTCGGTATCTGATACAGCCGATCCATTGAAGACACTGCAAATTGTTAATACACAGTACAGCGATATCTTGTTTCCAGGCACAACTGTATTATCGGATATAGATCCAAGTAGCGCAGAGAAAATCGAGCTGTATCAAGCCGCTTTATATTTCGGTAGTGGTACAGAAGATATTGATATGACAAAAATAGATTGTTATGCAATACTCTCGGCAGCTCCTGCATCAGCGTCACAGTTTGGCATATTAAAAGCTAAAACAAAACGAGATGTTGATACAGTTGAGAGGTGGGTGAAAGAACGTTTTATTCGTGTCGAAAGTGATTTCTCGTCATACTTACCTTATGAGGAAAATATCGCAAAAAATGCTGTTGTTAAAACATCAGGATGTTATGTGTGGTATGTTGCATGTGCTGACAATGAATCTGTCCTTGGGGTTATAGAAGAAACACTAAAGAAACAATAAATAATACAGGAGTATTCATTATGAAAGAAAAAAAGCAAATTTCAGTAATACTTATCTTTTCCATGCTTATGACGACACTGTTAATGGCGTGCGCTCAAAGCGATGACGCAAAAATAACTTCAGAAACGTCAGATTCTGTGAGCTCAACAGGTGGTATTGATTCAGCGGAAACAACATTGCTTGATCAAATACAAGAAAAAGATTATAACGGTTATGAGTTTAATTACCTAGCCTTAAATGCCGGAATTAACGCCACAACCCGTTTTGTTGATGAAATGTGGGTTGAGTCTGAGGTAGGCGAAGTTATCATTGACGCTGTATACGCGCGTAATTTATACCTATCTGACATGCTTAACATACTCATCACCGTTACGCCTAATACTGATCCACCGGGAGCATTTTCTAAAGCGGTAACCGCCGGCGATAATGCTTATGATATGGCAGGCGTTTACAAATGGAATGCTATGAACTTAGCTTCACAGGGATACGCCCGCAACTGGAATGATTTAGATATAGATTACTCGCAGCCCTGGTGGAGTCAAGGTGCTGTAGAAAAACTGCAGGTGTTAGACGCTCAGTTCCTCATGAGCGGCAGTATCCTTATATCTGAAATAGATGATACTCTGGCTATGATATACAACAAGGGTCTTGCCGAAAACTACAACATAGGAGACATTTACGGTGATGTCCGTGAGATGAAATGGACGATTGACAAATTCGGCGAATATGTCACACAGATTGCAGAGGATTTGAACGGCGACGGTAAATATAAAGCGGGTGATGATTTGCTGGGTTATGTGCAGGATCCCGCGTCCATGACAAACAATTGGGTGTTCAGCACCGGATTGCTTAACGGTTATATTGATGAAGATGGTCTGTATGATATGAACGTCGATATAAACCGATCACAGAGCGTATTAGATAAACTATCTCCCCTCTTTAACAGCGACAGCGTAGTAAGTGGTATCGATCTTTACGAAGGATTGAACTATTTTGAAGAAAACAAAATATTCATGTATGCCATTATCCTTCGAAATCTTGAATTGCTCCGCGAAATGGATCTGGACTTCGGTGTAATTCCATATCCGATGTATGACGAAAATCAAGGCAGGTATATAACTCATGTCGGTTCTGCGTCACCTATACTGATAATACCACTCTTAAATACAGAAGATGACCAAATGCTGGCTGATATATTAGTTGCTATGGCCATGTCTTCAGCGCATTTTGTGATTCCGGCATATTATGATACCGCACTCAAGGTAAAGATTTCACGTGATAACGAAAGTGCGGAAATGCTAGATATTATTCTGGAGACTAAAACATATGATATAACATATCTTATCGGGTCAGGTCTTGTTTCAACTATGGCTCCGCTCTTAACAAGAAAGTCGATTGATTTCGCTTCCTCGTGGGCAAAGACAGAGGAACGAACACTTAAGATTATTCAGCAGACTATTGACAAACTCGTTGAGGCTACTTACAATTAAACGTTATAAAAGACCGGCGCTTTTGCGTTGTGCTTTAATAAAAATATATTATTGGAGGAAGAAAATGAAAAAACTTTTTGGATTAGTGATGGTTCTCGTTCTCGCAAGCTTACTCAGCATCTCCTCTTTGGCTGCTCCATATGTAGCATATTGGAGTTTCGATGAAAACGCAACCGAAGAAATCAATGGTTACACGCCTTCCAATCCCGGAGACCTAACTCTTGTTGATGGCAAAAATGGCAAATCATATGCTGGTGCCGGTTCTGATGCAACTGGTATCATTACATATGACAATGTTAACATTCCTATTGTTGACAACTTTACCTTTGCCTCATGGGTAAAAGCTGACTTTGATGTTGAAAACGGCGGATATTATGTCATGATGGCGAAAAATGAGAAAGCTACCGACGGCCATTTCGAAATGTATTTCAATCCTAAAGGACAATTCAGCATTTATGGTACAAACACAGAAATGACTGTTATTCTGGAGAGCGAAGATGCTCTTGACGACGCTCAATGGCATCATTATTGCGTAACTGTTGAAAATAGCGTTTATAAGCTTTATGTTGACGGTATACTGGATGTAACATACGAGGGAACACCACTTAACATTGCAGAAGGTCCTCTCTTTTTAGGTTCACTCGTTGATTACACTCTTCCGTCTCAAGCATTAGTCGATGATATGTTTATCAGTGATACTATTGTTGCAGAATCTGACATTTCGGCTTTAATGAACGATGCGAAGAATTTTGCATACACTCTCGCCGGGAAATCATCTGAGGATGTTTCAGAAGATGTTACGCAAGCCCCAGAAATCGCTGAAACACCAGAAGCTGCTCTTGTAGAAGCACCTACAAAAGCTACACCCCCTGCAGCACAGACTAGTGATGTTATAACATTGCTTGTAGTGGTTATGCTTATCAGTACGGGAACTGTGGTATTGAGTAAAAAAAGAAGCAGATAATTTAAAAGGTTATAATAAACTAGTCCTTAAAAAACAGAGCTGTGTCACGATGGCTCTGTTTTTTATTATAAATATGTTATTCCTAAGTGTAGCTTTATGGTAAGCGCAAATATTGAGTATTCTGCACCCCAATGAGCCACCTGTCCGGCAATGACGGAGCCACCGTTCCAGCGAAATCAGAGCCACGATTCTGGAAGTAAAGTGAGCCACTTTTTTATAAAGCCTTATAATAGAAGCAACATCGGAAGATGCGAATTTATTGTAAGGAGGTCACGAAGATGGCCAAATACCGTGAGATCCTCAGATTGAAAAGTCTGGGGTTCAGTGACAGGAACATTGCACACAGCGTGACGTGTTCCAGAAACACAATACCAAGGGTACTGGAAAAAGCAAAGGAACTGGGGTTGAACTGGCCACTGTCTGATGAAATGACAGACGGTGCAATTGAAAAGCTGCTTTATCCTAAGGAGAAACCAATAGCTACAACGAACCGCATGATGCCGGATTGCGTGTATATCCGCAAGTAATTGCTTCGCAACGGTGTCACAAAGAAGCTACTTTGGACGGATTATATGGAAACAGTGCATATACCGCCCGCTGAGGACAGCGTGACCGTTTTTAATTGAACACCTTCACCGCTGAGGTTGAACAGTAATTCCGGCGAAGTTGAACACCGTCACCGCCGAGGTTGTACATTGACATAACCCCA
>JAQVWU010000223.1 GCA_028709565.1 Eubacteriales bacterium | reverse complement strand
TATGGCGGAGATTTATGCATATTTAAATCGCTCCGAAAATGACGTACCGGTGGGCATTTTAAGCGCAAGCTGGGGCGGTACGCCGATCGGAGGCTGGATACCGAGAGAAGAGCTGATGAGCGACACTTCAATAGTCCGAATCCTGGAAGAACAGGGGCGTGTACCCTCACATGCGAACTGGAATATGTCAGCCGACGTCAATTTCCAGCAGATGTCAGCCATGTACAACAGGAAGATTTATCCGCTGATCGGATTAAAAATCCGTGGGATAATCTGGTATCAGGGTGAAAATGACTGCGGGGCAGAACATATACTCAATATATATACCCGATATCTGCGTTGTTATTATAATGTTTATAAAAAATTGTTCGCCGCTGACGACGATAATTTTATGATGATATCGTCATTGTTGTATCCCTGGCCGTACGGTGAGAGCGGCGAAACCTGTATGGGGCATGTTAACAACGCTTTTATACAGTGCGCGCTTGACAATCCCGAGGCATTTTCCTTTGCGCCGATTGCGGACCTGCCCCCTGTCTGGGGTTATCATTTAAAGAATCATCCGATTCACCCGGCAAATAAATATGTGGTCGGAAGGCGGTTAGGTATGCTTGCTAACACGGGTTGTTATGGCAAGGAGGGGCAAAGCGCGCCGGCAACCCTGCGCGGCATCGAATATGCCGGCAACAAAATTGTATTGACATTTGACAATGTCGGCAACGGACTGCGTATTGAGGGTAAAAAGGTGCGTGGGCTGTATATATGCGGCGGCGACAACCTATATCTGCCCGCCGAATGCGAGATAACAGCGCCCGATACATTATCGGTTTCCTATCCGTTTATAGAAAAACCGGTTCACGCGGCATATGCTTTCAATTCATTTGAACCCGGCTGCAATTTGTACGCGGGTGATTATCCTGTAGCGCCTTTTAAAACCGATTGGTCGCGTTTTATAAAAATAGAAGCCAAACCGTGGATGAATATGGAGAACGACGCGGTTTGGGTGAATGACATGCGCGGTGAACTGCTTGATATTTTCTATCACGCCATATGGACGCCCTGCCCGGAAAGCGAAATATGTTTTGACACGGCGTTTACATTAACGGGACGCTCCCTTCGTGTTTATTCGCGTGAAACCGAATACGGTGTCAGTATCAGGAGCCATCACGCAAATCGCCTCAAGCTGGCTGATTTTAAGGCGCTGCGTTTAAATCTGTTTAACAATGACGGTTTGAGCGTCTTCTTGATTTGCCAAAACACTGCCAAATCAATGACATTACCGGCATATAAAATATGTGAATTAAAAGGCGGATGGGCAACCTGGGAGGTCTCTCTTGATTCACTTGACAGAACGGAAACGGATTGTATGACCTTCAGATTCAGACATGAAAACAACGCGTATACATTTATAAATATGGAATCACTGTATCTCATCCCCGAAATTTAAAAGTCGTGAGACATAAATACGACAGACATAAAAATCCGATTTTTTGTCTGTCTTTTTTTATTATATTGGTTAGCAGTCATAATCAATCCAAACGGTTCATATGGTTCTTATTATTATTATTATTATTATTGCATTAGTATTAAAATTTATATTATATTATTGAATAATGCGTTATAATTTGTTATAATGCATTATTAAGTTACAAAATGCCGCAACACGAATATAAATAATATATATGACGGAGGTAAAAATGGAACCAATGCAGAAAGTACCTGTTTTTAAACGTATAATTGTCGTCACGATTTCCGCATTGATTATACTTTCCGCTGTGACAGGTGTTTTTATTATGGCCAAAAGGCAGGATATAGCAATGCATAATAACAGCATAGCTGTGACCGGTCCGGATAATTCCGATATTCCGACCCAAAACATACGCAATCCCGACAGTGAGGTACGCGGGGTATGGATTGCGACCGTTACAAATATAAATTTCCCCTCAAAACCGGGTCTTTCGTCCGACGAACTCAAAGCGGAGCTTGACGATATTATTGCGACAACCGTGGAAGCGAAACTTAACGCCATATACTTCCAGGTCAGACCTGCCGCAGACGCTTTATATAATTCTGCGTATTTTCCTCTGTCTGCGTTTTTGGTCGAATCACAGGACAACGCATTTCCGCAGGGATTTGATCCCTTTGCATACCTGATTGAACAGGCTCATATGCTCAACATACAGGTTCATGCATGGGTAAATCCTCTGCGTGTTACATTTGGCACCGCCGGCGCGCCGTCACATGACACATCCAAACTGGGAGTGACAAACCCCGCGCGGCTGCATCCCGAATGGACGGTTCCGTATGCGGACGGCAGACTGTATTTTGACGCGGGAATACCGGAAGTAAGAAATCTGGTGGCGCGCGGTGTCGCGGAAATTGCGGTAAAATACGATGTCGACGGCATCATATTCGATGATTATTTTTACCCGTATCCGGTAAAGGGCGCTGAATTCGACGATGTAAAAACCTATGAACAATACGGAAAGGGATTCGCCGATAAAGGGGACTGGCGCCGGGATAATGTCAACAGGATGGTCGAGGAGTGTTATAACGCCATTAAAGCAGCGGACAGCGAATGTCTGTTCGGCATTGCTCCCTTCGGAATATGGCAGAACAACAACGGGACGAACGGCGGAAGTGACACAAACGGTTTTGATTCATATTCACAGATATACTGTGACGCGCTTGCCTGGATAAAGGGCGGTTACATAGATTATATCGCGCCTCAGATTTATTGGCAGTTCACAACAACGGCGGCGAAATTTGATGTATTGTGCCGCTGGTGGAACGCTCAATGCGCCGGAACCGGGGTCGATTTGCTTATTGCCCACGGGGTATACCGCTCGGGCGAATGGGGCAGCGATACGGAGATTCTGCACCAGGTGGAATATGCCCGAAGCGAGGTTTCATATAAAGGCAGCATACATTACGGTTACGCGGCATTGGCAGCCAATGTGCAGAACCTCATCGGACAGATGCAGACGTTATATGCCAATGAAAAAATATACAGCGATATTATGCCGGACGGCCGGCCTGTTACCGTAACATCGCCGCCGAGCGGTTCAAACATGAATCTTGATTCTACATATTTAATAGGTTCATCCGATCCGGGTTATCCGCTTTATCTTAATGATATACCCGTAAGTCAGACCAAGAACGGTTATTTTTCCGCTTATGTGCCGCTTGAACAGGGCGAAAACAAAATGACCTTCAGACAAAACGGTATCGAAACCGAATATATTTTACACAATAACCAAAAAGCGAAACCCGAGCCGGTGTGGCGTGAAATGGATTCGTTTGAAATAAAAAAACTCATACCTTCCGATAACTTTGTGCTCGAGGGCGGCGAATCGATAGCAATACAGGCGGTTGCTCCGTCAGGCAGCAGGGTGAGCGCGACAATCAACGGCGTTTCCGTCGCTCTTACCCAGACAACCAATCCCCCCGAAAACGCAAAATATATGGAGGCCGTTTATGCGGGCACCTATAAACTGCCGTCCGCGGGCCAAGGGGAAATCGCAGACCTGGGACAGATTATATATCACGCCGCCCGCGATAACGAGACGGCCGAAGCGGCGGGCGCCGCGGTCAGCGTTAAGGGCGTTTCGGCCGTGTGCGCCGTTGAGGTTATAAAAGCCGACAGCGAGCTCAAAGTCGCGGCCGACAGCTGGTATTATGATGATTACGCTCCGGCGGCGCCGGGTATGACCGACAATGCCGTACGTCTGGCCGACGGTTATTATAAGCTGCGGATGGGCGGTTATATCAAAGCCGACAATGTAAAAATCATAGAGCGGCATATACCCGCCGCGGCATGGATTACCTCAGCCGATGTGCTGGTCGAGGACAACAGGACAAAACTATACATAAAAGTACAGGAAAATGTGCCGGTAAACGGTTTTGTCGAAAACGGTAAATTTGTCGTAACCCTTTATAACGTAAGCACCGACGTGCAAAATGTCAAATTAAACGACAATCCGCTGTTTTCGGCGGCTTCGGTCGGAAAGGGGCCGCAGGATAAAAGTTTCCGGATATTTTTATCTTTAATTGACGCCGACAATTTTTACGGATTTGAGTTCTCTTACAGTGAAGGATATATAATCGCGTCCTTCCGCAATCCGTCGGCGCTCGCCATTGGCGAAAAGCCGCTGGAAAACCGGACGATTATAATCGACGCCGGACACGGCGGGAAGGAAACCGGAGCCCTCGGGCCGCATCCCGAATTTCCCGAAAAGGTTATCAATCTCAAAATCGCCCTTGAAACCGCCGCCCGTCTGGAGGAGCTGGGCGCCCGTGTGCTGCTTACACGCAGCGATGACTCAACCGTGCCGATAAATGACAGGCTCGTCTTCCTCAATGAGGTAAATCCCGATCTGTCCGTATCAATCCATCTCAATTCCATGAACATGAACGCGGATATTACGAAAATCCGCGGCTTAATCGGACTGTATTTCGCGGACGCGGGCAAACTGCTGACGAAAACAGTGTCGTCATCGACGGCGCTCATGCTCAGCCGTATGGAAAGGAACCCTGCCGTTCAGAGACTGGCAATGGTCCGCAATCCCAAATTCCCGTCTACTTTGATTGAAGCAGGGTTTATGACATGTGTGGAAGAATATAATATTATGACAACCGATGCCGGCATACACGCTTCCGCGCAGGGAATTGTCAACGGAATCCTTGAATTTTACCGAAGCCAGGAGAAATTTATAAAATAATCTATAAAATAATCTTAGATAGTTTGCCTTTCCGTAAATTTGCCGGTTAACATTATCGCTCCCTTCCGCTTATAATATAACAGTGATATTAAAATCATAATCCAAAAGCCAAAACAGCGAATCGGTATTGAGCGGAGTTTGAAACGGAGTGATTTTATGGACCTGATATTAATCAGCAGCACCAAACTGAAAATAATGCTGACATCCGGGGATATGGCGGCGTATTCGCTGACCTGTGACAGTATAGATTATGATAATACCGAAACCCGGCGCGCTTTCTGGGACATACTGGATACCGCCAAGCATAAAACCGGTTTCGACGCGGCGAGTGACCGTGTGTTCATTCAGGTATTTCCCTCAAAAGGCGGAGGGTGTGAAATGTATGTAACAAAACTTGTAAAAAGCGACAACACAAAACTTTATGACAAAAAAACCATGACCGAGACGGTGCAGGTTAATCTGGAAGCGGCCTGCCGTGACCGGGAAATATACGGTTTTACGGAATTTAATCACATGACAGACGCCTGCCGTCAGCTGATATTAAGCGGCTATAAGGGCGGCAGCAGCATATGGGCTGACGAAGCGATTTTCCGATATTATCTGGCGTTGGAAAAAACACAGGGAGAGCAATATTTGTTTCTTGATGAATACGGAACAAAGCATATCTCGGACGCTGCATTTACATATATAAAAGAACACTGCCGCTGTATTTGCGAAAACAAGGCTGCCGAAAGGATGGCGGCGCTCGTTTAAAACATGATATAAACATTAAGGAATAATTATGAATCTGACTGAACTTGAAAACAGCTGCCGGGACTGCAAACGC
>JAQVWU010000222.1 GCA_028709565.1 Eubacteriales bacterium | reverse complement strand
ACGATACCGAATACGCCATGACCTGCCTACCCGACGCCCTGTATTTTCATGTGGGCATACCGGCACAGGCCGCCGTCACCGCCGCGCGCATAGCCCATGATAAGAATATCCCGGTTTTTGTGGATGCCGGCCATTCGGACCCCGATTTCCCCCTGGAATCACTGGGAAAGGTTAAGATTCTCATTACCTCCCAGAAGGGTATATACGACTATACCGGCTGTATGGATGTCACACCCGCCGCGTATATTCAGATATGTATGGCCCTTGCCAACCGGGTAAGCGCGGACTATTATGTGATTAAATTAAAAAACGGGGTCACGCTGGCCTATGACAACACCTTTTATAAGCTGCATGTCCCCCCGTGCGAGGCGGAAATCATCGATCCGGCAACCGCCGCCGATACCTTTGCCGCGTCATTGGTTTACGATTTTATGCAATACGGCAGCATACACCACGCGTGCAAATTCGCAAACATAGTGGAATCGCTCACCCTGTCCGGCGCCGGCGCTTCGGCATCCATCCCCACACCCGACAAAATAACCGCGTTCATCAAAGAGATGAGCATTGATTTTACATACAACGCGCCCGGTATTTAAAAAGCATTACTCCAAAATATTCGCGAGCAGCAGATATAGTTATATCTGCTGCTCTGTCGTTATTGTAATAATAGATTCACTCCGGCTTGCGGAGGACAAAGAATGTATCGGTTTCGTATAAATCAAAGCCAATATTTTCAGTGTCACTATCTTTAATAGTTCTTAAAAAATCCTGTTCACCCCGATTTGCCTTTTCCCGATGATGAATGCCGTGGTAATCTGTAAACCCGTGCAAAAAATTTATAACGCTGCGAAGCGAACTTTTTTTAAGCTGTGTTTTTTCAGCCTCCACCCGGAAACCCGCTGATATGAATTTATCTCTCCACGGTTCCTCTGTCAATAATTCACATACCGCTTGTATTTCATCATAGGTATATACTCCGAACAGCCTGCCATGTTCATTATAGTTATTGTAAAGCCTCTGCAAATTATAATCACATTCCCTGTTCATTTCAAGCGAAACAAATCTGCCGCCCGGCTTTAATATACGGTATATTTCATCGATAACCTTTTCTTGTCCGACAGAATATTGATAGATATGCTGTCCTTGTTCACGGACAGACGCTTTGCAGGAATCCGTAACTCCGACTGTGCAGGAATTTGTAACACCGTGCCAGCTTGTTATGTAATCCAGCGTTTTATCTTTAATAGGAATGTCAAAATTATCGAAAGAGGCTATATTGATGTTATAACCGAATAAATTTTCGTTTATACATAAACGCAGTTGTTTCATGGTATATGCATCAATATCCGTTACGAGACATGGTATTTCCGGGTTCATTTTGATGATGTACGGAGCAAGTCCCATGTCCTCCCAGCTGGCGATGTCCATGAATGGCCTGCCGTCCCGGGCGATTTTTCGGATTGTTTCTTCAAAAATAAAATCAATATCTTCTTTGCCTTTAAAAAACGGATCGTAGAGAAATGGGTTTGCCTCACCTCGAAGCCAGTTGAATTTAAACGCATTTTTCATTCTGTTTTCTTGCCGTTTATGCACCTCATTAAGTGAAACCCCTCCCACCATCTCCCTTAATTCCGCCCCCCACTTCTCGTAATATGGCAGGTGATAAAAATAATCGCCATTAAATACTTCATCAGGCTGCCTTGAAAACATTTCCGAAAATATTTTATCCATTTTATTATTCCCGTATTTTAGTTTGTGTTTCTGTCATGGAGTGACGATAATGGAATCAAAAACAAACCCTATGCTCACCAATGCGGTTATTATATGTTTCAATATCCTCAGCCGTTGGAAAGACGATTTTCAAGTCCTCCGCGATTTTATCAATTTTGCTTATCACTAAATAGTAAGCGGCATCAAAAGGCACAATTTCGACCTCCGCCATCGGGTGCTGTATGCCGACCGGATTCTGCCAAAATCCCGGATATCCATCGGCATATGGGAGTTTTTGCGTCAAAACCTGCTCCTTTGATACGTCTTTCGGAAATCCTGAGAAAACAGCAAAACACCATTGGAAGTCATCTGTCATATGAATCAGCTCTTCTCCCGATATCCAGACGTAATCAACCTTTGACAACACATTATACCCCTGATTAAGTGAAATCACGTCAATGTCCGTAATAAGCCAGTTATATTCTATTTGAACATTATGGATCGCATCGAATATGCGGTTTATAGATGGCAATATGATTCCGCTTCTTTTGATAATAACGCCTTTCATTCAATTCTCCTGCAACAATTAAACAGTATGTCATGGTACAGGGGTTGTCAGATTAGACAATCTCCGTATTAATAGAATAATGCTTAAGAAATTATTTTAAATATTTACTTATAAGTTTTCATAAGACTTATATAAAATCCTCCGCCGTTTTAAAATCCTCTCCCTGAACGCTTCGTTTTCTTATAGCTGCGTTGAAATTCTCTGCTGCCGTTTTTATGTTATAATTGAAGATATCGCTCCAAAAAGGAATGTATACCCTATCTTTTTTTGCAAGCCTCTCTTTTCTTGCACGATTATAGTCATCTTCTAAAAAATGACTTTCCAAAAAATCGTGCAAATTATGAAGACCGTACACAACATCGAATTCGACAGCGGAAATAACCGGAGGATCGTCCACACCTGTTAGTATCGGCATATACGCATTATGATGTATCGGAATCAATTTAGGTGCTTTTTGAGCTGTCTTTGTAAACACTCTGACAATGTCTTCAGGCGATTCCGGCCTTTTTCCCCATTCAGGAATCCAATAATCGTTCATTGTTACATGAGGCAAAAGCCGATCAATCGGACCTTGGATCCAATAGCTTTTAATTCCGGTAATATTCGCTTCCGAATAATCTGTCCACCTTGGGAATGCATATTCAATGTCAGAGAACGGAACACCATCTCCATAAAATTCACGCAGAGATTTCGGAAACTTGATTTCATAAATATCTTCGATTTTCAATATTTCCGATTCCGTCAATCCCTCAGAAAATTGTATTCCCTTCGCTTTCAACTCCTGTATCATTCCATTTGTTCCTTTTTATAGTACCTGTCGATTTGGGCAATGCCGAGCCTGAAAAAGCAGCTATCTCATCTTGAATCCGGCGGGTTCCGGGAAAACTGCATTGCTTAATCTTTAGTTTATTCTTCACTTTTTCGCATTTGAATCCGGGATTTATAGTGAGTATATGCCATGCCTTCGGCACCGGTTAAAATTTGTCCATTGTTAAGGTCTTTACCGGTTTAATGCGTTGTATAGAAGAGCCGCCGGTCAATTTCGGAATTGTCGTATTATTATAATGATGAGCGATTAACGCTCATCACCTTCCTGTATCTATTTTATTGATGCGATAAATATCCCGCTCTTGTGCAAACGCATGTCTTTATTATGCTGCGGCAGCCAGGGTTAACTTTATTTCATCTTCAAGTGAGTCGTCAAGCACCGCACCCCATACAACAACGGCGTCGGAGTTTATACTTTTTGAAATGGTCTCAACCAAATTGTTTATATCATCAAGCTTAACAATTGGCGAAAAGAATAATGTCATAAGGATACCCGTTGTATTCGCAAGAAGAGTTTTGGTATTTGATGAGGCCAATATCGTTTCAGGGATACGCCCGATCTTTTTCTCGCCTGTTCCGCAGCCCGAAACCATATACATGTTTTCTGACTTGTTTATTATATTAAACAAATCTTTGATATCAACGTTAACAAAGCCGGGTTTTTCAATCATTGAAATTATACCTTTTATAAACTGACGCAGTTCCCCGGAATCGTGATTTTCGCAAACGGTAATCACATATTTGTCCGATAGTATCATTCTGTATTTCTCGTTTTCGATGTTCAGAAAAGCAACAGCAGCCGATTCGTTTTTTTCAATTTCATTCGCGGCAGCAGCATCGGTGAAATATCTCCTGTCAATTTGCGTTAAGGAGGAGATGTTGTCTGTATCCTGCATAGTGGGTGAGCTCAGGTTTATCCATGCACCGTCCTGTATTTCATCCGTAAGATGAAAGCTTCCGTTTTTTAAAATAAAAATGCTTATCATTTTATGTACCTTTCTTATTTTGTTGAATTTTCATTCGGATACCGTTGAAAACTTCCGGTCAATGTTGAGCTAAATCTGTTTGCCTGAATAAGGACTTTGCCTAATATAACCAATAAGATAATAACACTATGCCACAGAGACTTGTTTCTGTCAATATATTCTAAACAAATCAATAAATATTCTCTTATTTGACCAATATTCGAATAATAAATATATGTATATTGACCATATCATGGCAAAACAAACAGCATTATTAACAAACAACTAAAAGTATGATATAATCAACAAAAAGGGGTTGATTATATGAAAAACATATTAAAATATCTTAATACCGTAACAGATATACGACAAGAGAAAAAAGTACGTCATAAAATGAGTGATATCATAGCACTTGTATTTTTTGCGACATTGGCGGATGCTGATGATTTTGTGGAGATAGAGGTATTTGGGAAAGAGCACGAAACATTTTTACGAAATTATTTAGAACTGCCAAACGGAATACCGTCTCACGATACGATACAAAGAGTAATGGCAATCGTATCACCGGAGTTTCTGCAGGGCTTCCAAATAATGTGGAATGAAATGCTCAACAATGATGAGGGGGGAAAAATCAAGAAAATACTTGCAATAGACGGTAAAACGCAATGCGGCAATGGTAATAAAAATCAAAAGGCGAACCATATTGTCAGCGCCGTTGATGATAAAGGATTTTGTTTGGCTCAAAAACCAGTGGATGAAAAGACCAACGAAATAACAGCGATTCCTGAATTGTTGGATATATTGAATGTAAAAAATCATATTATCACAATAGACGCCATGGGAACGCAGACTGATATTGCCCGTAAAATCCGAAAAAAGCGCGCGGATTATGTGCTGGTTCTTAAAGCAAATCAGCATAATCTATATGCGGATGTCAAATTATATTTTGAAGATAAGGATTTCAAAAGCAACTGCGCTTATACAACGACAACTGAAAAAGCCCGCGGAGGTATTGAGAAGCGCGAATATTGGCAAACAGAAGAAATTTCATGGTTGCCGCAAAAAAAAGATTGGGCAGGACTGAAATCAATTGCTATGACGAAGAACACAATTATAAAAAATGGTGTGGAAACAACGGAAGTACGGTATTTCATCAGCAGTCTTCCGAAAGACGTCTTGGAGATTGCGCGAGCGATTCGGGGTCATTGGATGGTAGAAAGCTATCACTGGCATTTGGATGTAACTTTCCGCGAGGATGAAAATCATACGCTTGAAAAGCAATCAGCTTTTAACTTAAACATAATAAGAAAATTGGCTTTACATATTTTAAAAATATATGATACCGGTAAGAAAAACTTGAGCTTGAAGAAAAAGCGATTCGTTATAGGCACGAATTCTGAAAAGCACTTAAGAGGTATTATTGAATATTGAATTTTTATTTTATCGCTTTTTTAAGTTTGCTTTAGGAACACATTCATGCGTTTGGCGTG
>JAQVWU010000221.1 GCA_028709565.1 Eubacteriales bacterium | reverse complement strand
CGTGGACAGGCAGGCTGTAGAAGAGCTTTGAAACGGCGGTCAGGGTTAAATCGCAGCTTTTTTGCGGGCAGTCGCCGTAGGCATATGACAGGGCGAGCTGCGCGGTTTTGTAGCCGATTAATTCTCCCAATACGCCGTAAACGGCGATTTCGGTCATGGTTTCCCGCGAAACCGAAATAAACGACAGCTTTTCCTGCTTTGTATCGAATACGGCCAGTATGACGGTATCCGCATGCCCTCCGCTGCCCGGTTGATAAGAAGAATCGGGTTCTCCGTCCTTGTCGATGCCCAGCAGCAGCAGGGTGATGATATCGCTGTTATAACGGTAGGTTTTACCATTGTAGCGTACCGTCCCCTTTTCGGGTATGTCTGCCTGTATCGAGAAATCGGATTCCGGCTGTGAATCTTCGGAAGCGATAACATTAACATGAGCCGGCATATCAGGTACGGCATCGGCATGTTTGCCCGACAGCGCGGATTTTCCGCTCATGCGGGTTATGAGAAATACGAATCCTATAAGGACGGCAATGGCAATCAATACGAGCAGCACCGTCAGGACACGCTTAAATACGCTTTGAATTTTTATGTGTTTCAATTTTTTAAGGTATGTATTAACTGACATAATATAATTAAGAGAAAAATATATATGTTTTGTCAATATTATCATAAAATATGGGTTTTGTCAATATGAAAAATGAAAAGAACCTTTTTTTGTGATAAAAAATGAAAAGAACTATTTTTAAAATAAATGACGCAAATTGCGCGTTAAAATAACTGTTTATACTTTCAATCAGACGGCAGTTAAATAACGATGCCGACGAAATTAATAATAAATTGCGAAATTGCGAAAATTTAGATAATAAATACGAAATATCCGTGATGATTAAGTAAAAGTATTTACTTTTATAGTTAATTGAGTTATAATACAACCATGCAGATTCGTTGAATGTAAATTATATTTATATAAGATATGAGGTCAATCATGGATTCGGTAAGGGCTCAGAAAAAGGATTATGCAAATCTGACGATAAGCGATATAGCGATCAATATATTCAGATATAAGTTTATCGTAATTATCTGTGTTGTTTTAGGCATTGCGGTCGGCATCGCGGCGCAGGTTGTTTTGACAGGCGATGATCCTAAACTGTTCTATTATTCCAAAGCCACGATGATTGTAACATCCAAAAACGCCGAGGGTACCTATCAGGCAAGCGGAAACATGGACAATCCATCCGCGTCGGACGTTACTTTTGCGCAGAACCTGGTACTTACCGTGAGTCAGCTGGCAAAAAGTAATTACGTGCTGGACCTTGTAATAGACAAACTTGAAGACTATAGCCTGACACCGGAGTTATTGAGCGAACACATAGAATGCAAGGTGATAGAGAAAACCGCTTTTATCGAGGTAACCGCCACATGGCCCGATGAAGCGGACAGTATTCGCATTGTAAACGCGCTCATGGACGTGCTGCCCGACGCGATGACCGAAAAACTCGACATAGGCAGTGTAACGGTGGTGGATTACGCCTCTAAAACCGAACCAATCAGAAAATTTAACGCGCAGTATATCCTGATCTTCACCGCCGCTGGCATTGCAGTCGGTGTTTTTGTGGCCCTGCTGCTGGGTATTCTAAATCCGAAGGTGCATTCATCGGAGGAAATCAATATATACCTGCAGGTCAACACCATCGCCGAGATACCGTATGTCGATAAAAAAACCGTCGGAGGGCTGCTTGTTTCCCAAGATGAGACTTCACCGATATTCCGTGAAGCGAGCGCCGTTCTGGGTTCTGTTTTTCAGTATATTGCGGCTCAAAAGGAAATCAAGGTAATATACATAACATCGGCGATCAGCGGTGAAGGGAAGACCAATATATCGATTAATTTGGCGCTCACGCTGGCAAACAAAGGGAAGAATGTGGTGCTCATAGACTGTGACAACCGGCGTCCCGCTGTTGCCGAACAGCTGCAGCTGAACATGAATAAGAAGACACTGCAGGATGTGCTGTCGGGAAAAGCCGATGCGGAGGACGCGCTGATTGCCTATAACGATAATCTAACGGTGATACATACCAATGTCAGCGAAACGCCGATTGACACGGAAGCATTCAACAATCTGCTGCAAAAACTGCGCCGGGACAACGATTACATTATACTGGATACGCCGCCGGTCGGACTGGTATCCGACGCGCTGATGTTAAACAATTGTGTTGACGGAGTGCTATATGTCATCAGAAACGATTACGCCGATATGGAACTCATTGCCGACTCTATAAATAACATAAGAGATTCGGGTGCCGACATTATCGGCTGCGTGCTCAACGCCAAAAAGAAGATGCTGCCGGGCAGGGGTTATTACAAGAATCATTATTACAATGAATATTATAAGTCCACTCCGTCACCAAAGAAGTCATATAATAAATATCCGTCCGATTATAAGTCAAAAGACGATAAAAGCCAAAGCGGTATTTACGGCCGATAGCATACCGCCGTATTATACTTTTTATCTTTTTATCATTGTTAAAACGTTAAAACGTTAAAACGGGTGCGGCATTATGGCTGCTGACCGATCAAAACGGGCTTATGCAGTTTAACGGTAAAGAATTTTCGCCCGCCCGAGGCAATTTCTTTTACGATTGACCGCATCTCGCCATATTTGGCTGTCATATCCGACGCCAGGCGCAGCTGGCACCGTGCGCGGTCGAGGTTGTGGCCGTCGTATGCGGTCTTGAAATACCTGTCCCCGGTCAGCCAGTCATCGAGAAACCGGGAGGCCAGTTCAACGGTAATGGTCAGCGCCCCCAGCGCCATGGTGTCAATTTCCCGCTCAGTCAAAGACTGGGCTGCGGACGAAACGCGCGAAATACGCCCTATAAAGCCTTCAGAGAAAGCCCGGTATAAATCCAAATCAAACCGCACAGCCGACAGGTCGCGTTCGTCCTCCGCCGCCGTGTTGGCGGCCGAACGCACGGCGTCGCCGAAATCGTGCATGACCAGCCCCGGCATTACGGTATCCAGATCGATGACGGTCAGCGGCTCCGCCGTGTGCCGTTCAAAGAGTACGTTGTTTACCTTGGTGTCGTTGTGTGTCACCCGCAGCGATAACTCACCCTTAGCCAGCAGCTCTCCGAGTTCGGTCACTGTTGAACGAAGAAAATCGATATACTCGATCTCCTCCCGCACCGCCCCCGCCCTGCCGCAGGGATCCTGACGTATATCATCGAAGAGCCTGTCCAGGCGTTTTTGCGTATTATGAAAGTCGGGGATGGTCTCATGGAGCTTTGACGCGTCGAAATCGGACAGCTGCATCTGAAACTCGCCGAAGGCGCGCCCCGCGCGGCGCAGTATCTCCGGATCATTGCATATATCATATGTAACCGAATCGATATAGTTGCACAGCCTCCAAAAACACCCGTGGGTATTGCTGTAGTGATTGGCCCCCGAGTCGGTATGATGAAAGTGCAGGCAAGCCTTGTCCGTCCCTTTGGCGCGTATATGTTCGGTCACATGGTCGATATTGCTCATAATCAACAGCGGATTTTTAAACACATAGGTGTTGACCATCTGGGCAATATAGGATTTCTCGGTGCCGTCTCCACTCCTGCGAAAGTCAACCCTGTATGTAGTATTGATATTGCCGGTGGTTATAATCTCATACCCGGTCAGCTCCCCTTCGATTCTGAAGGCTGCGCAAACCTCAGCCAGTTCGGCGGCTATTCTGTCTGTCATATTTTAAAAAGCACTCCTTATATTATGTTTTGGGTTTCTTTGCTTTAAGTTTCATAACCAGCGCCGATACCGCGCCGGAAATAATCATTCCGGCAAACGCGCCCGCGAAATCGATTAAAATATCCTTAACCGAATCGGTTCTGCCGTTGAAAATCTGTATTGTTTCATCCGCCACAGCCACGGTAAGGGCGACAAACAATACGGCTGTGATATGTATATTTATAACATTCCGTTTCAATAAGACCAATAATATGCCCAGTGCCATAAATTCCAGCACATGGGCTGTTTTTCTGATAAAATCATTATATTTATACCCGAACATGGTGCCGTTTTCCGCGGTGACCGGTTTCATAACGGTGACCACGACAGGCTTGACCGCTTCGGCGACCGTATCGCTCACGGAGTTTAATATCTCCGCTTCCTGAAGCGAATTCCACCAGATGAAGCCGATGTTCAGGCATATTAATAGTGTCAGTATAGCCGTTACAGCTTTTTTCATATTTAAAATAACGCCCGTGTGCCTTCCGTTTGAGATTTGCATAACCAGGCTATAAAATCGCAGCCCTCTTCTATGCCGCTGCTTTTCGCGTATTCGATAAACTTAGTAAGACTGAGATTGAGCACATTGTCATCCGCGATGACAAGCAGCTCATCATCGAGCTTGAGTTCCTCAGCAGCAAACCGTGTATCCGTGTCAATAACGGTAATCGGAACCGACAGCTTTTTTGACGCCGCCCATTGATTGAAATGTTCGATGAATTTATGATTGCTTACAACGACATATCTCTCCACGCGCGCATTGTAAATGTCATCCATCAGCCAATCGAGTATGGTTTCTTCATGGATATTCATCAGCGGATTCGGAAAATATTCGGTAAGCGGATATAAGCGTGCAGCGCATCCGGCTGCCAGAACTATACAAATCATAGGTGAAGCCTTTCGTTAAATTTGATGCTGTGCGTGATGTGACATATGCTCGGATTGTGTTTTCAGAACAGAGAATTTCTGTTTATCAATATACGATTTTATACAACAGTTTCTCTGTATTTATCAATATCAAGCACAGGAAGGAGCAAGCTTTCTCCGTTTGCGTCAAGCACCTGATAGACAGATGTCACCTTTTTTACTGAGTCTCTCATTTCATCTACCGTGTCGGAGTGCCCTATAACGC
This sequence comes from Eubacteriales bacterium, assembly GCA_028709565.1. Taxonomy (GTDB): domain Bacteria; phylum Bacillota; class Clostridia; order Oscillospirales; family CAG-272; genus JAQVWU01. The sequence continues at coordinate 668 of JAQVWU010000221.1, read as the reverse complement.
GGCAACATATCTGCTTAAGCAAACCCCTGTCACTTGGTTTAATTTCTGCTGCGACTTCATGCTCAATAACTGCATTTATAACGCCGGGTATTCTCTTTATTTCCTCATAACCGATAATCTTGGCTATAATACCGGGCTTCATAAGAAAAGATATGTTCCAGTCATATCTGCCGTTTAGATATGGATCGGCTTTGTCTTTAATCGTCTCGCCTTCGCTTCCGGTAATCGCAAATCTGATTAGCATCTCCATAGGGTTGTATCCGCACATTTTTCAAACATACAATATTCGAGCGAGCCCGTTAAGCGTAATCCCAAATCATAGACCTTCGGTACGCCATCCTCAACAATGCATTGTAGGATAAGGAGTCTATCTCTCTATTTCAACACCGTATTTCCGGCAAGGCTGTGCCACTGAATCGCAGCAAAAGCATGGTAGATATAGCTTCCTTATGTTTTTAGTTTTTATCAGATAAGCCAGGCAGTTTCTGCCGCAGTTGAGGGCGATTGCACCATTGTGGAAAATAGAGCCTGAATATTTATCTAGGGCGTGTTGACACTAAAATGCAAATATGATATAATGTAAATATGATTATAACAAAAACGCAATTCGAAAAAATATCACCGTATTTACCGATTCAACGTGGCAATGTCGTTGTCGACAACTTAAC
>JAQVWU010000220.1 GCA_028709565.1 Eubacteriales bacterium | reverse complement strand
ATCGCCGAATTTATGAAGCCGGGCGGCAGCTTTACAAACCCGTTGAGGGGCATGTTATATTACAGGGACATGAGCGTCTATGAGGTACCGTGGCTGCCTCCGAATTTCGAGGAATTTTATGCCGACGCCCCGGAGCAGCGTGATGAGGCATATGCGTATTTTGAAGCTCGCCGCGCCGAACTTGAGACAAATGACCTGTCCGATATGGATGAAAAAACAGCGTATAATTATTCGCTGTATCTTGACTGCCTTTCGTATATGAAGCCGGGCGGGACGTATACTGAATGGCGTATCTTCGCAAAAGAACAGGCGGAAAAATATGAGAACGATGAGCAGGACCTCGATTACGCGGTTGAACTGATATACAACCGTGCGAAGCTGATGCTGGAAGAGTGATTATGACCGATAAAGCCGAAAAGATCTGGCACGAATATCGCCGTTTGATGATGTATATAGCAAACGGATTTTTCGGCGGCGCAAATGCTGCCGAAGACGCGGTATCGGACGCATTCGTGAAAATATTGCGCAACATAGACCGCTTCGGTGAGGTGCCGTCGCCGCGGTCGCGCGGGCTGGTCATTATCATCACAAAAAACTGCTGCCGCGATATCATGCGAAAAAGCGAACCCGAATACGAGCTGCGCGACGACGCCGCCCGGGAACCGGCGCCGGCCGATATCGTAATATCCGCCGAAAGTGTCGGACGCATTACCGAATGCATCGGACGGCTGAACGATTCATACGCGGATATATTGCGGTTAAAATACATATACGAAATGAATGACACCGGCATTTCTTCGGTGCTCGGTATATCGGCGCAAAACACGCGGACCCGGCTGTCACGGGCGAGGGCAGCGCTTACGGCAGAGCTTAGAAGAGAGGGGATACTATGATGTTAAATGAAAAGCTGCTCGAAGGCGCGATAAAAATCGCGTTTGAGGCTGACTATGATTGTTTTATCGGCAGCGCCGGAGAAACCGACGTTCCGCCGGCCCTTGACAGGCGTATTAAAAAGCAGATTACCGCGCAAAAAAGACGGCGCTTTGCGTTGAAATACAGCCGTCTGACCGCCGTCTTTCTGGTGTTTGTCATGTGCGCCGGCGCCGCGGTGTGGTTTTCGGGCACAATAACCGCCGATGCTCCGGTATACAGCATGGTGACCGAAACGCAGTTGAATTCGCTGTATATATGGTTTGTCCGCAAAGACGACAAAACACAGACACCCGCAGAATCGTTTATGTTAAAACACGCCACTGCCGCCGGCGCGCTCGATGAATATATTATGACCGCTTCATACACAACGAAATTCGCTCATATCGAGGAATACGATAACGGTAAAATCCGTTTCGAGCAGACAGCACTCAACACCGGCGGTATAACGGTTATCGAAACCGGGAACACAACGGTAAAAAACATCATAATCGGCGGTTATCCGGCAATTCTTGTTTTCGGAGATGATATAACAACAATATTTTGGCGGGACGAGTACAATTCCTATATGTTGACCGGAACCATGTCAAGCGACGACGCCATGAGATCAGCGCGTGAAATCAGGCAGTAATACAGCGCGTTTTGCATTTGCCATACGGCATAATGACCATTTCAAGGAGGATTTTTGTATCGCTTCACCTAATTCTCACAAATTTTCTAAAATCCGTACTTCAACATTTCTTTTAAATAGTTCTTCATACAGGTTTTCGTGCTTCGAGACAAAAACAGGAACTTCAGTTTTGTCGCTTACATAAAATCCTGCGCGTTCATCGAAGCAGAAGTTTGTAACGCTTCGTTTCCATGATAAATATCGCGTAACTTAACAGTATTTATTTGTTTTTCTGCTGATCATATATATTCTGCATTTTTATATTCTGCATTTTCACGTCAATATCGGACATATCATCTGCACATTCTTTAAGTTGAGCTTGCAATTCTTTTTCAACATCGGAATCTGCTTTATATCGAAGGTGATGTTCCAGACTTGCCCAAAAGTCCATGGCAATAGTTCGAATTTGAATTTCTACAGGTACACATTCGGTTCTTTTAGATAAATATACCGGAACGGATACAACTATATGCATACTGCGATAGCCATTCGGTTTTGGGTCCTTTATATAGTCAGTCTGCTTAATAATAGTGATATTATTTTGGAGTAGTATAATAAAATGTAGTCCGAAAGTGAGAGAAATATGGTATAATAAGAACATACGAAAGGACTGAAAAAGTAATGAGAAAAGCATACAGCCAAGAGGAACGTGAAGAAGCATTAAAACTGGCAGAAGAAATCGGAGTAACATCAGCAGGTCACCGATTGGGGATAAACCCCAATACCATATTTAACTGGCGGAGCTTAACGCATTTCCGAGAAGTCGCTCCGGGGACAAACTAAGTTATTTCCACTCAATTTTTGACTGAACCTATATTGACAATTCCACACCAACCGAGTCAGGTGTAGGTTGATTCACTATATTGTAGAATAATTATCTCTAAATGCGTTATTGCTTGCAAGAAATAAAGCGCGTATAATAAAAACAGAAAGAGGCGCCGCTTTCAATAAACATAAGGAGATCTTTTATGAAACTGAAAATCGGAGACCAAATCAAATATTTTCGCAGAGCGAAAGACATTACGCAGGAAGAATTTGCAATCATTCTCGGCGTTTCCTATCAATCGGTATCACGCTGGGAAAACAATACCTGCTACCCAGACATGGAACTGCTGCCGACCATAGCGGATTTTTTCGAAATCACTGTTGACAAATTGCTGGGGGTTGACGAATCTATTGAGAAGGCTCATGTTAATGAATACCTCAGACAATTTCAATCTGAGGTAAGTGTTGGCAATATAAATGAATGTATTACAATAGCACGAAAGGGTGTTGCGGAGTATCCAAATAATTTTGCATTGCTCAACAAGCTAATGTATGCTTTGTTTATGTCCGGAGATGACGACGGAAACATTCCTGATTGGCAGGAAAACATGAAAAAGTATGATGCCGAGATAACAGCACTTGGCGAACGGATAACGAAGTACTGCCCAGACCAAAATATCAGACTTGAAGCAACCTCACGCCTTGCCTTCAATCATTGCGAAATGGGACGAAAAGAAATTGGAAGAGCTATCTATGAAACTTTGCCATCAGCTGAATACAGCAGAGAAAACCAAATGTGGTGGGGATTGTCCGACGACGAAAAGCTGCCGTTTACCCGTGAACGGATAAAACAGGGATTTGATATTTTTACGGCAGGGATCTATTCTCTTATTTCATACCGACTATTACCGGACGAAGAACTGATTACTGTTTTCGAAAAACGGATTGCACTTGATCAAATCATGTATGACGGAGAAACTCCGGATGAGGATTGGGGCAAGGCTCGACTTTTTTATCATTACGCGAGAACACTGTTACGCTTAAATAAGAAACCCGAAGCGTTTGACAAATTGGGAATCGCAGTGAAATGTGTCAATGCATTTGATAACAGACATGATGAAACAAACCACAAATCTGTTTTGATGGGTGATATAATGGTTAAGAAAACAGATTTTGAGACAGACGATAACAGATCGCTGCGAGAAATCATGCGTGACAAATGGCTCGCGTCGCCCGACTTTGATTCGGTTCGTGACAGTAGAGAGTTTCAAGAAATCATTAGAGCACTTTTATAAATTATCTCGTTTTCCGAGTGTCACCCAGGTGAAAAATGAATATTCCCGTTTGCCGAATATATGAGCATTGGCGCACCGCTATCCGGCAGACGGGAATTGTCTTTATACTCCGCAAACGGCAGAAAACAAAAAAGACCACGAAAAGCCTTACAACAAGACCTTTTATGGGCAAGTGAGTAGTTTTGATTAAACGAAAAGAACGCAAGCATCGTATCAATGTTTGCGTTCTTCTATGCCTGTAAACTTAAACTTTAATACAATTTAGCAATATTTGATTAACGCTAAAAGGTATATTAACGCTAAATTATGCACACCCCTATTTTAACTTATCTCATTTCTATCTTATTGTAAATTTCGACAAAAAGCGGGGTCTACCTGGTACCTTTGCTCCCCTATTTTCTTCAGTAGGTTTTACTATGAAAATAAAAAGGTAGCAAACGAAACGTCCCTTTGCCACCTTTGGAATGTTTTAAATTAATTTATTTGTATATGGTATTTCTTTTATTCTTTGTTTTGCCATACAAATTAATAACAAGGAGCAACAAGCAATATATTGGAATCATTAATAGTAAAATGGCAAAAAAGTCCCGTTGCATCGAATAGGATGTAGTTTCAAAACCTTTAATACAAAAGTGTGCAATAATATAAGATACAGGTAATAAGAAGATTTTTACTAATATGAATTTCTCTTTACCTTTTTTTCTATACACATATAATAAGATTCCAAATACAGTTGCTAATGCCATAACTAATAGTAAATAATATGCAAGGGCTAATCTAGGTAGTGTAAGCACACCACCATTCCCTAGCAAATTTACTCCATAAATTAATCTGTCCCCACTTCCATCAGTTGAATAATAATATATGGATATAACATCTTCATAATCTGGATTTAATATTATGCTTTGGGCCTTATTTTTAGAAATATACTGATTCCAAATATTATTCCAAGTAGTTATATGGTAGACATAACCACTGTCATCTTCCGAATTATGGGATTCAATATCATATCCTGCTACATTATCATCAAAATAAATTATAACTTTCCCATCTTCGTAATCCTTTATGGATAAAGTTTTATTAGAATAGGGCAAGTATTCTGGTGATGTGAGGTAGGCCATAGTAATTATTACAATTGCCAATACTAGTACAATAGTTAAAGCAATTATTTGGACTCTTTTATGAAAAAGTTTCTTTTCTACTTTTTTAAATGGCTCTATATCAATATTTATTGGAATTTCTTTAGGATTTTGAATTGCTTCTAATTGTTTTTTACAATCTGTGCATATTTTAAGATGTTCCTCTACAAGAAAATTAGTATCATCACTTGTAAGCCCTTCTGCATATAAAGGCAGAAGATCCTCAATTACATCACAGGTAATTTTCATTAATAATCCTCCATTTCATCTTGAATTTTCTTTCTAGCCCGGTGATAAGTGACACAAGCCCAATTTTCACTTTTCCCAAATAAATATCCTATTTCTTTAAAGCTTAATTCACTAAAAATTCGTAGTGAAAACACCTCCTTATAGGGTTCCTTTAGCTTATGCAAAATTTCATGAATTTTTATTGAATCCTCTTTGTAGACAATTGATTGTTCAATATTAATTTCACTTATATGCTCAGGTTCTTCATCTGTATATATGATTTTCTTATTTTTTCGTAAATAAGAATAATAACAATTCTTTGCAATTTGACATAACCATACTCTAATATCACAATCTCCTTTAAAAGTATCAATGGATTTAATGGCTTTAATAAAAGCTTCAGAGGTAATATCTTCAGCTATATGCTCATCCTTGGATAAAGATAATATATAAAGATATACATCCCGGAAATAAGCTCTATATAGGCTTTCTAATTCTGTCACTTTCTCACCTCCTATATATAAGACGCAGAAGTTTAGATTATCTTACAAAG
>JAQVWU010000219.1 GCA_028709565.1 Eubacteriales bacterium | reverse complement strand
ATCAAAAGACGGGGCCGATGGCGGCAGCCGCCAATGAAGACAGAATGTCCTCGGCAAAAATCATGGTATCGCCGACGGTGTTATAAAACTGTCGGATCCGGGCAGGCATATCCGGCAGCGGTTTCATGGCAACGCGCATTATACGGAACACATCATAAAGCGCGCCCAGCGCGGCTCCGATTCCGGCGGAATACAGCAGGGCAAGCGCCAGAAGCTTCTGTGATACCTCCACCGTTTATTTTCTCCTGCCGAACATTCCGGCTTTTTTGGGCTCGGAATCATCGTCGGTATAAAACACTCCGCCTATTTTCCCCTCGATTATTACCCCGCCGGGTCCTACATTGTTTTGCTGCTGAGTCGAGGCGGCGTCGGCGTTCAGCTTTACTATGCGCAGTCCTTCCCCGTCGACCGTCATGAGCCCCAGAGCGGTACGGATAATCACGCTGTTTTCGTCAAAACTCAGCACATCCTCCGCTCCGGTTATATTAAGCGTTCTGCGGTCAAGCAGTGTCACGGTATGACCGCGTCGCGCACTCTCTTCATTTATCTGCGGCATGTTTTACCTCCGGCAATATATAAATATACTATTATATATGCGCCGGAAACCGGAATTAGAAGAATCGGTTCAGTTAATTACCTCATACATCCCCGACGCGTCCGCCTTGGGCACATGTTCTTTAATCCCGGTGACACGCAGTTTCAACCTGCGTTCGCCGAAGGTTATTTCTATTATATCATTTTCCTTGACTTCATATGACGCCTTCGCCCGACGTCCGTTTACCGTTACATGATCGCTGTCACAGGCTTCATTTGCCACGGTGCGGCGTTTTATTATGCGCGAAACCTTTAAATATTTGTCAAGTCTCATATCAAATTTTATATGTCTTATTCGTTATTGTTATTATTATCGGTATCGTTATTGCCTTTTATCTTTGCTCTGAAAACCTTGCCCGGAACAAAGGCCGGATAGCGGGACGCGGGTATAACAATGCTTTCCCCCGAATAGGGATTTCTGCCGTTTCTCTCGCCGCGCTCACGCACTTCAAATGTGCCGAAGCCGGTAATCTGAACCTTTTCGCCCGCGGCCAGGGTTTCGCATATGATATCCAGCATTGTGCTTACCGCTTCGTCTGCCTGGTCTCTCTTAAGGGATGTTCTGTGTGCGATCTCTGTTATCATTTTATTTCTTGTCATTTTTTAATACCTTGTTTTATTACCTTTCGTAATATAATTTGTATAGTATTCAGTATAACATTGTTTTTGATGTTTATCAATAGTTTTTTTTATAATTTATTGCGTATTTTTTCGGGTTATTTTTACCTTTATCGCAGTTTACCGCTATTGCGAGATTATTCAGCCACCCGCGCTATAACCCTTTCACACGCGTCGTAAAGGGTCTTTTCCGGTTCAAAACCGGCCAGGGCGCACTCGGCGGCCAGCGCAAACAATCTCTCACCGTATTCCGATTCGCTCAGCCGGCGCTCAGGCTCAGGCTCAGGCTCTTCGCCGCTGTTCACCAGCTTTTTGGCGAGTTTGCCCGCGCGCATGAGGGAGGGCAGCGACTTTGCCACGCCGTCCAGTATCTGCGATATATCCTTCCTGTCCTTGGTGCGCTGCTTTATCTGTTCCCAGTTGCGCAGAACCTCCTGCGGGGTATCCGCTTCAACGGTGCCGAATATATGCGGATGGCGTTCAATGAGTTTGAGGCAGATATCGTTTGCCACCTCATCAAAGGAAAAATAACCGTCCTCCTGGCTTATACGGGCATGAAAAACCACCTGCAGCAGTACATCCCCCAGCTCCTCCCGGAGCAGTTCCATGTCCCCGTTGTCGATGGCTTCTACCGCTTCATATGTTTCCTCTATGAAGTTCTGGCGTATTGTCGTGTGGTCCTGTTCCCTGTCCCAGGGACAGCCGTCCTCCGAACGCAATATTGCCATGATATCCACAAGATCGTTGATATCATACGTCCTGTTATCCCGGTTTTCGGTCAGCGCTTTGATTTTCCCGGCGATTTTTTTCCTTGTTGGATTTGTTTCCATTTTGTTTTATCCTTATTTTTATTGAGTTATTATTTCTGTTATTTCTGTTATTTAACCGGTCAGCGTATAAGCCTGAGCCGTTCAAGAAAACGGCAGATACGTTCCCCCTTGGGCAGCAGTAAAATGTCTTCCCTGCCGACACAGCGCAAAACAAAAACGGCTATTATGTATACAAGGGCCGCAAAGGCGATGGCTGCCAGGGTCGCCGCCTTGGGATTTATCACGCGTTCAAGCAGCTTGTATGACGCGATAGCCGCGGCTCCGCATAAAAGCGACGCCGCGAATGGCTTTATGAAAATAAGCCTGAAATCCGGTATAAGCTTAACATACTTTGCCAGGAAATAAAAATTAAAGAGCGATATGACAAAATAGCACAAAAAGGTACCGGTGGGGGCGCCGTATATGCCTACCCGGGGAATCCCTATGAGGATATAGCTGGAAATGAGTTTTATCGCCGACCCGGCCGTCATTGAAACGATGGGTTTGCGTTCCAGCTTGTGCGCCTGAAGCAGCGCGTTGGTTATGGCGAGCATGCCCACAAAAAAGACTGAAAGCGATAATACCGATAAGAGGGGTGCCGCCCGAACGGCCGATTCTTCTTTGAACAGCAGCTTGAGTATCGGTTCGGATAAAACCGACATGCCTATTGAACAGGGCAGGGCAATCAGCGAGGCTGTCTTGAGCGAGCTGTTCATAATAAAGGTTACACGCCTGTCATCTTTCGTCGCGATGGCGGCCGAAAGGAGGGGTATGACCGAATAGGATATCGGATATATCAGCGCCGGCGGGAAATTAAACATGGAAACGGCCACCGAATTGTAATTTCCGTAGATGATACGCGTCATTTCTTCGGAAAAACCCGACGCCTGCAGCCGGCGGGATAAAATCATTCCGTCCAGCAGATTGGTAAAGGACATAACCGACGAGGACAGCATTATCGGAATCGAGGTCGAAATCAGCAGCCCGCACAGGGTTTTTACCGACCGGACCGGCATTGTATCGCTGTCCGGCCTCAGATATTCCGCGTCATAAGTCCGGGCGTTGAACAGCAGTTTGGAGACGCATAAAAACAACATGGAGGCGGCGACGCCGATGGTCAGCCCCAGTATGGTCAGCGCCGCTACAACCGGCATGGAATAACCCTGACCTATGCCGTATAAAGCGAATATAATACCCAGGATCAGTTTGCCCAGCGCTTCGATTATCTGTGAAAGAGCCGTAGGTATCATGTTCTGATACCCCTGGAAGTAACCCCGTATCGCGCTTGACACACAGATAAAAAACAATGTCGGCGCGATTGCCAGAATGGCGATATATGAGTCCGGGAATTTATAGGCGGCGGCGAACAGCTTCGCTCCGCCCATCATGACCCCCATACCGAAAAGCCCGATGATTATAAACAGGGTCAGCGAAATGCGGAAGATGCGTTTAACTTCACGGAAATTGCCCTTTACGCGGCTCTCCGAAATCAATATGGACACCGCCACCGGCAAACCGGCGGTTGAAATCATATAAAACCATACATATATCTTATAGGCGACGTCATAATAGGCCATTCCGTCGTCGCCGAGTATATGTGTGAGCGGTATCTTGAGGGTGAGACCGATCACCTTTATCAGTATGTTCGAAAAGGTGAGTATCATCACTCCCGACAGGAACAGTCTGTTACTTTTCTTCGAAGAATCTGGCACAGGCAAACCTCATATCATATTTTAGTTTTTCAATATCTATGGTGGTAAAGCAGCCGTTCTCGTACAGAATTTTACCGTCCGACATGGTAAGCAGCACATTTGAGGAATCAGCCGAATAAACCGCGGCATATGAAAGGTCATAGTATGGGATGTTGTTGGGCGTATCAAGATCAATCAGGATCACATCGGCGCGGCAACCGCTCTCCAGCCTGCCGCAGTCGGTCCTGCCCTGGGACAGCGCCCCCGTTTCGCAAGCCGCTTTCAAAAGCAGATCGGCTTTTACATTTGCGGGGTTGCGTTCAATCCCCTTGTGCAGAATGGCAGCCAGATACATTTCCTTCATGATATCCAGCGTGTTGTTTGACGCGGCGCCGTCGGTGCCCAGGGCGACGGGCACGCCTTTATTATGCATAGCGGTAAACGGCATGACCCCGCTGCCCAGTTTGAGGTTGCTGGCGGGATTATGGGCCGCGGTAACCCCATACCGGCGCATGATATCCATATCTTCCTCCTCAACCCACACACAGTGTGCTGCGGTTGCCGGCACATCGAATACGCCGTTGTCGGCGAAAAAACGCGCGGGTGTGACGCCGTGCCGTTTTTTGCATTCGATGTGTTCCGACTCGGTTTCGGACATATGGATATGCATCCGCGTTCCGAATTCGGCGGCGCGCTCGGCCATAAACCGCGCGGAGTTTTTTGTGTTTGTATATTCGGCGTGCAGCGACATATCGATTTTTATCCGTCCGCCGGCGGCATTGTTATAGTTTTCAAACAGCCGTTTCGATTCCAGGAAGCGTTCGGATTTTTTCATGTCCTCATCCGGGTCAAAAGACAGCACCGCGCGGCTGAGGTTTGCCTTTATTCCCGTTTCGGCGACCGCCCGCGCGGTCTCATCGCAAAACATATACATATCGCTAAAGGATACGATACCGTTTTTCAACATTTCGGCAACAGCCCACATCGAACCCGTATATACCGCTTCGGGGGTCAGTTTTTCCTCAGCCGGATAAATACGCTCCTCAAGCCATCGCCCCAGGGGCATATCCTCCCCGTAACCGCGCAGCAGGGTCATCGCCGCGTGGGTATGGCAGTTATATAAACCGGGCAGCAGCAGCCCGGAGCGGCAGTCGACGGTCCGGTCAAAGCGGCCCGGCGGACGTTCGCTGCCGATGTAACTGATAGTCTCGCCGGAAACGGCCAGAAAGACATTGCCGCGTCCGATGATTTGCGCGTTGCTGAACAGTATATCCATTTTTTTATTTTAACTCCGAATTCATTGATCCCTTATCTTAATATCTTAATTTATTAATATCTTTAAATCATGACGGCTTACAGCGAGGCGATTATCGAGGAGAGCAGTGTCTTGAATTTCTGGGATATCGCCTTTCCCGTATCCAGAACCTCCTTTTCGGTAATCGCCGTTCCGGTAATGCCTGCGGCCATATTGGTAACGCAGGACAGGCACAGCACGGGAATTCTGCACTGAGCCGCCTGGATGACCTCCGGGACGGTGGACATGCCCACCAGGGTCGCGCCCATAGTGCGCAGCATGTTTATCTCAGCCGGCGTTTCGTATTGGGGACCCGACATATAGCCGTATATGCCCTCCTTGAGTTCTATGCCGAGTTCGCGGGCTTTGCGCTGGGCAAGCATATTGAGCCCCATATCATATACCCGCTGCATGTCAAAAAAGCGTTCCCCGAAATCCAGTATGTTCGCTCCCCTGCAGGGGGATTCGGAGGTCAGCTTTATGTGGTCGCGCACGCTCACAATATCTCCGAGGCGGTATTTTTCAGAGATCCCCCCGGCGGCGTTGGTTATTATCAGTTTGCGCACACCCAGGAGCTTGAAAACCCCTATG
>JAQVWU010000218.1 GCA_028709565.1 Eubacteriales bacterium | reverse complement strand
GGGAATGAGCGGCGAGCCGGCCGGTTGGGGGAGATTGTCAATCGGCGAGGACACGCTGACAATGCCCCCGCCGTCCGTTTTAAGCGTATAAAAATATGCCCTTGACCCGAAGGTTTCGGAATAACGCACCGATCCCGGCGGGGCCGGACATTATTTCATGCGTTTCGGCTGCGCCGGCTTTGGGCATACTGTCGTACAGCACCGCTCCGCCGCTGTCCAGCAGGACGATGCGCACATCGCCGGGCAGCGCGGTTTTATTTTCGGAGCTTATATATATATCGTAGGTGCCGGCTATGAGTTCGCATCGCTCGGCGATATGCCCTTCCCGAGCTTCGGTATAATCGGCCCGGAGCACCGCTGCCGTGAGCGCCGCCGACAGCACAACGGCCAGAAAGGAGGAAGCCAGAATATACCGGAATATACGGCTCTTCACTGTGCCTTTACCGCCGCAGACACCCGATATCCGACCCCCCGCACCGTTTCTATGATTTCGCCGTTATTTCCCAGCTTGCTGCGCAGCGTGCGTATATGCACATCCACCGTCCGCGTTTCGCCGTAATATTCATAACCCCATATCTTTTCCAGCAGTATATCGCGGGACATAACCCGGCCCGCGTTTGTGATGAGCATGAGCAGCAGTTCATATTCCTTGAGGGTAAGGCTGACCTCATCGCCGTCCGAAGTGACGGTGTGTGCCCTCAGGTCCATAACCACTCCGCCCGCGCGGACCGCATCGCCGGTTCCGGGATCATTCCGGGTACGGCGCAGCACCGCCCTTATACGGGAGATAAGTTCGGTCATGCCGAAGGGTTTGGTAATATAGTCGTCGGCTCCGCTGTCCAGCCCCATCACCTTGTCGTATTCGGTACCCCTGGCGGTCAGCATAATAACGGGAATCATCCTTGTGGCTGTGTCCGCGCGCAGCTTTTTGAGTATGGTGACGCCGTCCTCGTCCGGCAGCATGATATCGAGCAGTATAAGCTCCGGCGTTTGTTCGGCAAGGGCCTCCCACAGCCCGGCGCCGCTCTCGAATCCCGCAGCATCGAAACCGCTGTTGTTGAGCGTGTATACGACCAGTTCCCTGATTCCCATGTCATCTTCTACGCAAAATATCATAAATCTGCACCTCCGGAATTCAGGTCTGATGCGTACCCGTTATCGCAAAGACCACCCATTCGGCGATATTGGTCGCGTGATCCCCTATACGTTCAAGATATTTCGCGATCATGAGAATGTCAAGCACCGCTTCACCGTGCTGCTTGTCGGCCGATATGAAGTCAATCAGATCTTTTTTTATGCGGGTAAAATAACCGTCCACCACGTCATCGTATTCTATAACCGATTTGGCCAGCCCGAGGTTGCGGTTGACAAAGGCGTCGATGCTTTCTGTAACCATCTTGATTATCGCTTCGGTCATCTCCGCGATGTTCACTTTATTTTTGCTTTCCGAAAGGTCGATAAAGGTCACAATCTCGGCGATGTCGGCCGCCTGGTCGCCTATGCGCTCCATGTCGGTGATCATTTTTAGGGCAGCCGAGATAAAGCGCAGGTCTCTTGCCACCGGCTGCTGCTGCAGGAGGAGCTTGAGACAAAGGCTCTCGATTTCCCGCTCCTTTTCATCGATCTGCTTTTCCGCCTCAATGGTGGCTTGGGCAAGGGGGACATTATAGGTCATGAGCGCTTTGACTGCCGACGCGATGGCGTTCTCGCACATAGCGCCCATTATTATGAGATTATTGTTGAGAGTATCCAGCTGAGTATCGAATTTGTTTCTCATAAATTCATCCGAACCTTCCTGTAATGTAATCCCCGGTGCGCCCGTCAGCCGGGGTTGAGAAGAGCTTCTCGGTGTTATCATATTCGATAATCTCGCCCAGCAAAAAGAACGCCGTATTATCGGAAATGCGGGTAGCCTGCTGCATGTTATGAGTGACCATAATTATAGTATACATCTTTTTGAGGTCAATTGCAAGGTCTTCTATCTTATTTGTTGAAATGGGGTCAAGGGCACCGGTTGGTTCGTCCATGAGCAGCACCTCGGGTTCCACCGTCAGCGCCCTTGCGATGCACAGCCTCTGCTGCTGACCGCCCGACAAGCTCAGGGCGCTTTTATTCAGCCGGTCCCTGAGCTCCTCCCATATGGCGGCGTCGGTGAGCGAACGCTCGACGATATCGTCCAGTTTCGCCTTGTTCCTGACACCGTGGGTTCGCGGACCGTAGGCTATGTTATCGTATATGCTCATGGGAAAGGGGTTCGGTTTCTGGAATACCATGCCGACCCGCTTGCGCAGCATATTTATATCGATATTGCCGTAGATATCCTCGCCGTCCATGAGTACCCGTCCCTCGATTCTGCACCCCTCAATCAGGTCGTTCATGCGGTTGAGCGTCTTGAGAAAGGTCGATTTGCCACACCCCGAGGGACCGATGAGGGCGGTTATCTCGTTTGCCGGAATATTTATATTAATGTTTTTGAGCGCCTGAAAGTCACCGTAAAACATATAAAAGAACCTCCAAGGCTTGATTATTTGATTTATCTTGATTTTTAAGTAAAAAAACAGTATGATAAGTTGGAAATCTTTAAAACGCCGTCCGTTAAGCATTTCCCCGTGCTCTCCCGGGTTCACACCTGGCTGACCGGGGCCGGTTTTGCGATTGAATATGAATACGGCGGTTACGGGGGTCAGTTAATCGGGAACCGCGCTGTCATTTGGGCGGTTAAATTTAGATCTTCACAGGCTTGTTTACATATATTTTACAAATGAACAATGAACGATTTTACCCGTATTTAACCCGTATATGATATAATTCTTTAAACGGCAAATCATAACAGCGGACAACCGATAAAAAATAAAACATCCGAAAGAACAGGTAAGTAATGGAACAGCTCAGAGCCAAAAAAGGCATCATTTGCGATATGGACGGCGTCATCTATCACGGCAGCAACCTGCTGCCCGGCGTCAAGGAGTTTGTTAACTGGCTATACAAAGAGGACAAGAAATATCTCTTTCTCACAAACGCCAGCGGGAACTCACCCAGAGAACTGCGTCAAAAGCTGGGGCGCATGGGGCTTGACGTGGACGAAAGCCGCTTTTATACCAGCGCGCTGGCAACGGCAAAATTTATCAGCGGACAGAAACCCAACTGCAGCGCCTATGTCATCGGGGCGCCGGGCCTGTACAACGCCCTGTATGAGGTGGGCATTACCTTCAACGATGTCGACCCCGAATATGTGATTGTGGGGGAGACCAGCACCTATAATTATAACACCATCTCCAGCGCCGTAAAACTCGTGCTAAACGGCGCCAAGCTCATCGGCACCAACAGCGACCTCACCGCTCCGCTGGAGAACGGTATCGTGCCGGCCTGCCGTGCGCTGGTCGCTCCCATTGAAGCCGCCACCGGCAAAACCGCGTATTTTGTGGGCAAGCCGAACCCCCTCATGATGAGAACCGGGCTCAAGATGCTCGGGGTCCATTCGGAGGACGCCGCCATCATCGGCGACCGCATGGATACCGACATAATCGCCGGCATTGAAAGCGGCATTGACCCCATCCTGGTGCTCTCGGGGGTGACAACCCGCCAGAACATGAATCAATATGCCTATGTGCCCCGGCTCATCCTTGAGGGTATAGGCGATATCGTGCCGGAATAGCACCCGACAGCGGCAAGCCATTGGTTGAAAGAGAGAAATCGCTTATGAACGTAGTTCTGCTCCCCGCCGAAGCCGCCGACGCGGAACCGCTGACTGCCATTCAGCGAAAAGCCTTCCGGCGGCTGTATGACATATATCGTGACGAGGGAAATCCCTATCTGCGCGGCGCCGATGAGATTTTGCGGTGGCTTGACAACCCGAACTGCAGAGTATCAAAGATTTATGCCGGCGGTGAACCGGCCGGCGGAATTATCGCGTGGGAGCGAAACGGTCTGCCCGGCGAATGCTATCTCGCGCGGATTTATATCCTTCCCCAAATGCAGAACAAGGGCATTGCCGCCCGGGCCATTTTGCTCTGCGAAGCCCAGTTCCCGAACGCCTCCCGCTGGACGCTGGATTTCCCGATTGACCAGCCCGCAAACCGCCGCTGCTACGAGAAGGCGGGATATACGGACACGGGTAAAACGCGGAAGCAAAGCGGCGGGAAGATTACACTCGCGCTGTATGAAAAGAAGATGCCGAACCCGAAACAACAGTAAAATAAACAATATAACAACTATTTAATAGGATTCAATAATATGAATAATAACTTTGCATCCCGGTTTGAGCCGCTTTTTAATCGCGCATATACCCGGGATGATTTTTTTTACTTTGTGCCCAGAGAAGAACGGGACTACAACAAAGAATGGGCAAAACGGCTGGTTGAGGACAGAATTATATATTATCGCTGGCGAGAGGATACCGAACGGGGCGGCTGGAAACGGTTTGAAGCGCAGGCTGCGAGAATCACGGCTCACGGCGGTTTGATTCTGGAAATCTGCGCCGGTCCGGGGGCGGGTTTTGCTCCGGCTGTGTTGATGAAGGATTATAACGCGCGTATCTGCCTGAGTGACCTGTGCCCCACCGTTTTGCGCGAGTGGAAAAAACTGTTCGACGGCATGGATAATCGGCCGCCCCATGTGGAATACACCGCGCTGGATGTCTGCGACCTGCCCTTTGCCGACAACAGTCTGGACGTTGTTTCGGGGAGCGCCGCCGTTATCAATATCGAGGGGGACCGGGACAGGGCGCTGCGTGAAATATACCGGGTGTTAAAGCCGGGCGGTCTGTTTGCCTTTGACTTAATATTTGTAACAAAGGAATATGCGCATACCCTGCCCCCCGAAGCGCTCAAAATCATTAAAGCGCGCTTCCCCGCCGCGTTTTGGGATACGCTTGCCGTCTTTGACGGTTTGGGATTTTCCCATACCGAAACAATCCGAACGGGCGAATGGTCAAACAAAGACGACGAAAGCACCCTGGCCGACCTGTGCCGCAGCCTCGGCGTATCGCTGACCTTTTCGGCGTTGATGAACTATTGCGTCAAGTGAAAGGCGACCGGTGCATCAAATCCAAGCGAAATCCTGACGGGAGTTAATTATGAATTTTCAGTTTACCGATATATGCTTCATCACCAACGATGTCTTGCGGCTGCGCGCCTTTTATGAAGCCGTGTTTGGTGTAAAAGCCGAGGGCGATGAAATGCACTCCGGCATATCAATAGACGGGCTGACTCTTGTTTTCGACCATATTGATATTGCCGATCAGAATCCGGCTTTCAGCTATGTTGAAGCGGGCGGCGCGAACAATGTAATCGTCGGTTTCAATGTCGATGACGCGGACGCGGAGTATCGGCGATTATTGCGATTGGGCGTGCAAATGCTCAACGAACCAACCGACCATCCCTGGGGCGCGCGGTCTTTCCAGTTCAAAGACCCGGACGGAAACATCTTAAATTTCCGCAGTATACCCGGAGAGAATTATATATAGCCGGCGCTGTGGCTGAAAGCCTGAGGAAACTGAAATTATGAAAATGATTTTTATGGCCTATATAACCGGCAGCATGGATGCCGTGGATTTTTACTGCAGGGCGTTTGACGCGCAATCAAAGAACTGTTTTAGATCGGAA
>JAQVWU010000007.1 GCA_028709565.1 Eubacteriales bacterium | reverse complement strand
ATTCAGAAAAAGATACCGGCAGAATCTGATAAAGAACGCGGATATTACGGCTGAACTTTACGCACAGTATAACAAGTTTTGTACACTGTGCGGCAAACCCGATTATTGGAACACACATCAAAACATACATATGGATTTTCGTATATTCGGATTGTTTGTCAAAAATGCGGCGGGGCTGGGCATTCTGAAAATGCGAAACCATCAAAGAATTTATGTGCCGCCGAAAAACGGCAGACAAACCCAATCATATATATGGAGACTGAGCGAACCGGCAAAAACGTTCATTATCGCCGGATGGATGAGATTTGCCGCTAAACATAACATGCGGTATCCCGACGGTATAATATTAAACCTGAATGCACAAGACATTGACGACATCGCCTATACGATGAAAAATCTCGTGTGGACAAAAGGGGATAACTCTCAGACCACTGAGTTGGTCATTCACCCCTCCGTCACCGCGGAAGGTGAGTATTTTGGAAACGTCCGTCAGCGGCGCGTTGCCGAATACAAATTATTCACCAATATAAACACTCTGATAAACATAACGGTTTCCGGACTGACACCGGTCGGTTATGATAAAATATAATCCTCAATCGAAAGTCCCCAAAACGCGGGGGCTTTTTTTAATATCCCGGGATTAACACCGTGTACTTTCAATTTGTGCTGCTTGTTTTCCGGTTTAAGAATTCAGAAGCCAATCGCTGTAACACTCCTTTGGCTGCATACTACATTTACTACATTTTTCAGAAGCGGATGTAGCGGTAAATGTAGCACAGAATAACAGTTGTTTTAAATACTATTCGAGGCTTTTTAAGCTCATACTACATATACTACATAAATAATAGATATGTTATATATAAAATTTTATTAAAGAGATAAAATATAATTATATAAAAGTTATTTTACCCTAAGCCTATATATATTTATGTAGTATATGTAGTATATGTAGTATATGTAGTATATGCGGCGGCATTGTCTCAAAAACGAAAACGGGTGGAAAAAATCTATATGGCAAACCCATACAGGGTACTGATCCTGCAGTCTTAAGCATAAGCACCTTTTGATTGCGGGCTTTGTCTGCTTCCGATATTCGCGATTGGAAATAATCTCACCGGAATCAGGGCCGACTTTACCGATAAGCGTTATTTTGGTTATTGATTGCTTCTTTTGTTTGTCATAATAGGTTTTACGGGAACTTAGGTTTTATGCCGATTTGTTACGGTTCGGCGTATTGTTTTTTGACAAACTATTGATTTTTTAAAACAAATACGTTATCATGAGAATAATACACAATAGCAGGGAGTGATTATCATCAGAGACAGGTTTACAGATATGCCCCATGGCCGGGCTGCTATCGACTTTGCCGAAAATACCGGACAGCTGTGTTTCAGCCGTCACTCATACGGCATCGGGGGTGTCAATTCCATGCCTATGCCCGACAGTGTTGTCCGCGGCATGCGCGAACTGAACCCCGGGCTCATCCGCATATTTATACAGGAATTTTTTGATATTGCCGGCGGAAACGAACCCGACTTCGGCAGGCTGGACGCTTATATTAAGGCGATACACGATACGGGAGCCGAGATTTTTGCGTCTATATGCATCAAACCCAAATCCCTCTTCCCTGTTATCGACGAAAACATATGGATGCCCTCAGATATACAAAAGTGGAAGGAAATTATAGCGGCGATGGTAACGCGTTATTCCGTCGAAAACAGATATGTTACATACTGGGGCATCGGCAACGAAATCAATATCGGCGAATACGGAGGATGTCCGTATAAGATTACAGACGTTAACGATTATTTTGAATATTATAAAATGACAGCCGGCGCGGTACTCGGCGCCTGCCCCGGCGTGAAAGTCGGCGGACCGTCTTTTGCCGGTGTGAACGGTGAAACATATGAATTCTTTGACAGGTTTATTCCGTTATGCCTGAACAACGGCATTCGGCTGGATTTTATCAGCTATAATATATATTCGGATGAGATCAGCCATCATATCGGCGGCGCCCGCGCGGTAAGGGACATCGCCGCCAAATATGACAGGGACATCGAAATATATGTCACCGAAATGAATATCGGCATAGGCGGCGAGGTCTCGGTCGAGGAAAAAGCCTATGATGCCCGGCGCGCCGCCGCGCTGGCCGCGATTGTCATGGCATACAACGACAAGGTTCCCGACGTCGGAACATTTCATTATCATATGTATGACCAGTACTGCGACCCCGCCGAATTCAGACCGTTTTATTCACGCCCCAGGTATATGGCCTCCCACTGGAACGACGAGCCCCACCGTTTGGGACTGTTTGACCCGGACGGCAGCGAACGCCCGCAGTATCATATGTACCGTATGCTGGGCGCTCTCGCTCCCCTTCGCGTTACGGCGCGCGCCGATAACGAAGACATACATATAATCGCATCCCATGATTCAAATCAAGTCACCCTGATGATGGCAAATTATAACCCCGGGCAAAGTTCCGATACCGTGATGACAATTAGTTTTAAAAACGGATTCAATGGCAGGGCGAGGCTCACGGTGCGGCGTATCGACAACGATAATATCGGCGCTCCGGCTCTTAAAACTACCGAGGACAGACTGACATATCTCCACGGGGACTTTAAGTTTTCCGTATTTGTACCCGCCGACGCCTGCGTCCTGATAACAATAACACGGTGTCGGTAAACAACATAAATTTGAAAATCCGGAGGTTTTGCAATGAAAACCGTTTTATTCTGTTTTCTGATCTTTGCATTATTTATATCGGGCTGCGCTGCAAACGAAACCGCCGGTACCGATACCCAAACCTGAACCTGATACCTAACAGACCCTGACGTCCGATGTCGGTTATCGGCCCGACCTGGAACCTGCCGACCGGGAGGAAAGAATTTATTTTTGCCTGCACCGGCAAAAGTTATGAGCGGAGACGGCGAGCCTTTTGTTTCTTATCGCGGTGAAGCCGGCCACTACGGTTTTTCAATGCCGATGTTCGCCGTGCTTGCCGGCAGAGGCGGGTATCTTTACATTGCGGAAACTTCGGACGATTGCCGCCGGACAATCGGCAAAGATACCGACGGACGCACATGGTGCATCAACTGCCAGACCGCCTCAGTCAGCGGTATGATGTATAACCGCCCTTTTCCGTGAATATAAAATATCACGACGAATGCTGCCATGAAGCCGGAAACGGATTCAATAAATTAATATATACATTTACATTGCGATACGGCGGACTTCGGCTATCCGGAGTCCGTTTATTTATTGCATTATTTGCAAATAAAGTGTATAATTAACGCATTATACTAAAAATCAAATAACGGGAGGAATTTTTAATGGGACCCGGAAGAGGTTTTCGTCCGCATCACAGCGAAGCAACCGATAAGTTAAAAGAACCGCTGCCTAAATCAATAAAGGAGGTTCCCGGTTATCTGAAGCGGCTGGTTTCCAAGTTTTTTTACAGACTGTTTTACATTTTCACCATAGTCCGGGAAACTAAACCCTGGATATTGTTTTTAATGTCCTTTATGGCGCTCTTTAACGGGGTTATGCCGGTTTTAGGATCAATTATCGCGGCACATCTTATAAACTCACTGGTCTCGGCATATACCGCCAGCATAAACGGCATGCCGAGTGAATTTTCAAACGTTATGTATCTGCTCATCTTTCAATTCGGTTTTATTTTTTTGAACAGTCTTGTGCATAACATCGATCGTATCCTGACGCGCATATCGGGAGAACTGGTTGTCAACCACGTCAATATAAAGATCATGAATAAGGCGCGGGAAATTGACCTTGCGAGTTTCGACCGTCCCGAATTTTACGAAAAGCTTGAAAACGCCAGCCGCGAAGCCGGAAACCGTCCGATTCAGATCATGAATTCCACCTTCGGCATCATCAGCACAATCATCAGCATGGCGTCATTTATCGTAATATTGTGGGCCGTCAGTCCGTTTGCCCCCGCCATCGTCATTATCATGGCTATACCGTCGGCAATTATAAACTTCAGTTACAGGAAGAAAAATTTTCTTTATGTGCGCCATCGCTCAAAGGACCGGCGTCAGCTGGGTTATTTCTCCGGTTTGATGACAAACAAGGATATGGTCAAAGAAATCAGAATCTTCGGACTCGCCGATGTTTTTATCGGCCGTTACATTGAAACGTTTAAAAAATATTTCGTGGGGCTCCGCAAATTGTATGTCAGCGAAGGCATATGGCACATCAGCATCACAATGCTGACTTCCATCGTAAACTGTCTGCTGTATCTGTATATAGCATCCCGGGTATGTACCGGTGAAATTCAGGTGGGGGATTACACCCTGTATACCGGCGCCCTGTCTTCCATCGCGGGCGGTATTTCGTCATTGATAACCACCACCGCGTCCATATACGAGGGTACGCTGTTCATAGACAATATGATCGTTTTCATGAATGAAAAGAAAACCATCACTCCGCGGCTTGCCGTCCCGCTGTACGCGAAACATAACACCGGACACCGCATCACCTTTGAAAACGTATCCTTCAGATATCCCGATACCGAACGCGATGTCATCAAAAATGTCAACCTGGCCTTTGAAGCCGGCGATACAATTGTACTGGTCGGGCTAAACGGCGCGGGAAAAACCACACTGATTAAGCTTCTGACCAGACTGTATGACCCGACCGAGGGCCGTATAACCCTTGACGGTCATGATATACGCGATTATGATGTCGAGGACCTGTATAAATTATTCGGGATTATATTTCAGGATTTCGGAAAATATGCCTTTACGGTTACCGAAAATATCGCTTTCGGTCAGATTGATAAGCCGGTAATCCCGGATGATATAAAACACGCGGCAAAACAAAGCAATTCCGATGAATTTATCGAGGCGCTGTCCGACAAATACGATACACCGCTGATGCGCATCTTCGAACCGAACGGAATGGAATTATCAATCGGTCAATGGCAGAAACTGGCGGTAGCCCGCGCCTTTTACGGCGATTCCGACATACTGATTCTTGATGAACCGACCTCTTCCCTTGACGCACTGGCGGAACAGGAGATATATAATCAATTCGACCTGCTGCGCAAAGACAAAATGACCGTATTTGTATCTCACCGCCTGTCAAGCGCAACCTCCGCTTCCAGGATTATCGTGCTCGAAAACGGGTCGGTAATAGAGGAAGGCAACCATGCCGAATTAATGCAGAAGCGCGGACATTATTATCATCTGTTTTCCACTCAGGCAAAACGCTATATTACGCCGATTGATGACATCAACGGCTGAATAATAAAGCAAATATGTTCCATCCGAATAATGACGCAACATATTTGCTGTTTTTTAATTGTTTTGATTTATGTTCAACGTTTCTGCCGGTCAAACGACGGATTAAACACATAGAAATTGGTCTTTTCGGGGAAGTTATCCTGCGCTATGCTCAGTGCTTCCCCGAAACGCTGATAGTGCACGATTTCGCGTTCGCGTAAAAACTTTATCGCGTCGTTTACATCGGGGTCATCCGACAGGCGCAGAATGTTGTCATATGTTACGCGGGCTTTCTGTTCTGCCGCCAGGTCTTCATGCAGGTCGGTGATGACATCACCCTTGACCTGCATTTGGGCAGCCGAATACGGAAAACCCGAGGCTGCCTGCGGATATATACCCGTGGTATGATCGACAAAATACGCGTCAAATCCGGAACGTTTGATTTCATCCATGGTCAGGCAGCGCGTCAGCTGGTATACGATAGCCGCAACCATCTCCATATGTCCCAATTCTTCGGTGCCGATATCGGTAAGCATGCCCACGATTCTTCTGTCCGGCATGCTGAAGCGCTGATTTAAATAACGCAGTGAAGCGCCCAGCTCACCGTCCGGACCTCCGACCTGGGTGATGATAATCTTTGCCAGACCGGCATTCGGGTTTTTTATCTTCACCGGATATTGCAGTTGTTTATTGTATGTCCACATAGTTTACTCTCCTGTTCTCACACTAGTTTAATTCCCATGGCCAGGCTGTTTTTACCCAGTCCCATGATTTGTTGTCCATTTGACCTCTGTGCGTGAGAGGACCGTATTTAGCCTCATATTCGAGGACCGCTCTTTCGTTGAGCTGTTTATATTTATTAAAGCAATTTAATGCGTTTTCATCATCGGGATGACTGTTGAGAAACAACGCCGTTTCAAGCGCGGCAAATCCGCTCATCTGCACCCGTCTTAACGCTCTGTCTTTTTCACTCATATCGAATAATCCCCCGGTCTATATTTATCGCCGCAAAACGGCATGTCAAGTTCCCGGAATATTGTACCGCGGCTGAACCCCACATCAATTTCATGCAGGTTGCGCCATCTTTGCCGCGGCGGATATACCATCGCCAGCGACGGGTAAATCACCACGTCGGGCAGGTTGTATTCACAGTTTTTTTTCGGATAATCCATTTACCTGTCTCCTTTGTATTATTTATATTATGCGTTTGGCTGTGTTTCGTTGCCGTGTCCCTTAATATTATATGCCGATCCGTTTTTTTTGTTTGCTGCACAAAATTTTATTATTTTAATTATAATGTTTGCTTTATTCATAATATCTTTTTTATTTATATTTGACTGAATAATTCTTTTATGATATAATGCATTATTGGCTAATCGGCCGGTTGATTAAAAGATTTCAGATGATTTTAATTGACTTCAATACAAAATTCCAAACACACAATATATAATGTCAGGAGAAAAAAATGTCTCGTTTTACGGAAAAGCTCGAAAAGATGGAGCTGACGGTAATACCGATGCGCGGTCTTGTCGCCTTTCCCGCCATCCCGCTCAGTTTTGAAATAGAAAGAGGGCCGGTATCCGAAGCGTGCGAAGCGGCTGACCGCCATGATGATTATATCTTTCTTGTCAGCCAAAAAGATATATCTGCGGAAAAACCCACATCCGAAGATCTGTATGAAGTGGGCACCGTATCCAAAATCAAACAATTTTTAAAGCTCCCCGAGGGTAATATACGCATAGTGATAGACGGGCTGTGCCGCGCCACCGTTTTAAGATATGATACCGAGGGTGAACACCTGCGCGCCGAAGTAATGTGCAAGACCATCAGCATCGGATCCAACGGCGGCGTCAGGGGCGAGGCGCTTATCCAGGAAGTCTTGACGGTTTTTGACAACTTCATTGAATTGCTGCCCAAGGTTTCACACGAACTGCTGCTCGCCGTCAAATCCATAAAATCACCGGGGCTGCTTGCCGACTTTATAGCCTGCAACATTCTGATTCAATACGCTGACAAGCAAAAAATCATAGAAGAGTTTGACCCGCTGCGCCGGCTCGAACTTCTGGCCGTTATAATGGAAAAAGAAGCGGAATTGTTAAAAACCGAAGCTTCAATACATAAGCGTGTCCGCGCCCAGATAGACGGCAACCAGCGGGAATATTACCTTCGGGAACAGTTAAAGGTAATACAAAACGAGCTGGGATACAATTCGGAACCGGACAGTGAAATCGATGAATATTACGAAAAAATACAAGCGGCCAATCTCCCCGACGATGTACGGGAAAAGTTAAACAAAGAGGTGCGCAAACTGGCCAAAACCGCCTATAGTTCCGCCGAAAGCGGCGTGCTTCGGAATTATCTGGACGTGTGTCTTGAAATTCCGTGGCTGAAAACTTCCAAAGACCGGATTGATGTGGAAGCGGCAAGAAAAATTCTGGACCGGGATCACGACGGTCTTGAGAAGGTCAAGGAACGTATTCTCGAGTTTATGGCGGTAAAACAACTGAATCCCGAAATTAAAAATCAGATTCTGTGCCTTGTGGGACCCCCGGGCACCGGTAAGACATCGGTAGCCCAGTCCATCGCTTCGGCGATGAAAAGAAAATATGTGCGCGTATCCCTCGGCGGTGTGCGGGATGAGGCCGACATTCGCGGTCACCGCAAAACATACGTAGGTTCCATGCCGGGACGTATTATAAACGCCGTTGTTCAGGCGGGAACCCGCAATCCCCTTATACTGCTTGATGAGATAGATAAACTGACCCGCGACTCCCACGGCGATCCTGCGTCGGCTCTGCTGGAGGTGCTCGACGGCGAACAAAACAAAGCCTTCCGCGATCACTTCATCGAGATGCCCATTGATCTGAGCGAGTGTATGTTTATCGCAACCGCCAACACGCTGGATACCGTGCCGCGCCCGCTGATCGACCGCATGGAGGTAATCGAACTGAGTTCGTATACCCGGCATGAAAAACTGTCGATAGCCAAAAACCATCTGACCGTGAAACAGTTCAAACGGCACGGACTGAATAAGCGAACCCTGAAAATCAGCGATGATGTACTGCTGGAAATAATCGATTTTTATACCCGCGAAGCCGGTGTGCGCAACCTTGAGCGCGAAATCGGCAAAATATGCCGCAAAGCCGCAAAAGAAATCATAGAAACCGGGGTTAAGCGGTGTGTCATAACCGGCGATAACCTGCATACATATCTCGGCAGCCGAAAGATATTACCCGAAAAAATATCGGCAGACAATGAAATCGGCATTGTTAACGGCCTTGCGTTTACCGAACTGGGCGGTGACATACTGAAAATCGAGGTGGCCGTATTGGATGGTACGGGTAAAATCGAACTGACGGGTTCGCTGGGGGATGTGATGAAAGAATCGGCAAGAACGGCTATTTCATACATACGCGCCCACGCGAAATCGCTGAATATAGACCCCGATTTTTACAAAACCAAGGATATTCATATACATGTGCCCGAGGGAGCCGTGCCCAAGGACGGTCCTTCGGCAGGCATTACCATAATGACCGCCCTTGCCAGCGAACTGTCCGGAAGACCCGTCCGCCGCGATATCGCGATGACCGGAGAAATGACCCTGCGCGGCCGCGTACTGGCAATCGGAGGTTTAAAAGAGAAAACAATGGCGGCTTATACGGCAGGCGCGAAAACGGTATTGATACCCGAAGACAATGAGTGCGATCTGTCGGAAATCGATTCGGTTGCGCGGTCCTCGCTGGAATTTGTTTTATGCCGCAACGCAAACGATGTGTTGATAAACGCGTTTATCCCGATGCCCGGAGCAAAAGACGAAACCAAAAACGCGGTCAATAAATCCGAAAAAGAATGCCGCAGCCCGAAAGTGGAAATAATAAACATACTGCCCGACGCGGTGTCTACCGACGGAAACATCGGCGCGTCATATTAACGCAAACCGGCAGAAAACACGCTGCGATATAACAGGAAGTATTATATTATGAAACCAAACGTTCACAATGTATCCCTTGCGGTATGCGCCGGGCTGCCGGAGCAATTTCCGACAGTCCCCAAGCCGCAGGTTGCCATATCGGGCAGGTCCAATGTCGGCAAAAGTTCACTGATAAACACATTGCTGGGACGAAAATCCCTTGCACGTATGAGCAACAAACCGGGCAAGACAATAACGGTAAATTTTTACGATGTAGATAACCGTTTCTTTCTTGTGGACCTCCCCGGATACGGTTATGCCAAACGCAGTCCGGCTGAACGCGAACGCCTTTCGCTGCTCGGCGACGGGTATTTCAGATTGTGTGAACCGAAGCTGGTTATACAATTAATTGACATGAAGGTCGGTCCGACCGATGATGATGTGATGATGCTGGACTGGCTGGATAATTACGATGTGCCTTATATAGTTGCCGCCACAAAGGCGGACAAGCTGAACAAAACCGAACGGGAGAGCGCCACTGAAAAAATCCCCGTTGAACGTGAAAACATACTGCCCTTCTCTTCCCAAACGGGTGAAGGCAAAGATATGCTGTGGAAAATAATACTGCACCGGATAAGCAAATAACATATAACATTGAAAGGGTATCACATGGCAATGCTTTATGACTGTCTCGGCATAAACGAACGGGGACATTTAACTATCGGCGGACTGGACACGGTATCGCTCGCCCGGGAATACGGCACCCCTTTATATGTTATGGATGAAGATTACATACGCCGCAATTGCCGCATTTATAAAAAGGCGGTCGAAAAATTCTTCGGCGGCGGCAGTTTTCCGCTGTATGCGTCAAAAGCCCTCAGTTTTAAACATATTTACAGGATTATGAATGAAGAAGACATGGGGATTGACGTCGTCTCGTCCGGCGAATTATACACAGCCCTTTCCGCCGGATTCCCCCCTCACAGGATATATTTTCACGGCAACAATAAAACCGATGCCGATATAAAATACGGTATCGAATCGGATGTCGGCTGTTTCGCGGCTGACAGCCGTGAGGAACTTGACTGTATAAACTCAACAGCCGCAACTCTTAACAAAAAACAAAAAGCAATACTCAGGGTATCGCCCGGTATAAATCCGCAAACCCATCGCAAAATAATCACCGGCAGCGTTGATTCCAAATTTGGCAGCGCCATTATAACCGGACAGGCATTGGAACTGGTCAAATACGCGCTGAGCCTGAAATCGGTCGATTTCGCGGGCATACACTGCCATATCGGTTCGCAGATATTCGAGAATGAAACCTATTTCGAAACCGCCGAAATCATGATAAAATTCATCGCCGATATCAAAGGAGAGACCGGATTCGAAATACGCGAATTGAACCTCGGCGGCGGATTCGGCGTGCGCTATATCGAGGAACATCCGCAAATAGATTATGCAGCCATGATCGGCGCGCTTGCAAAAAGAATCGACGCATTATGCGCGGCGTATAATATCAAACGCCCGGAAATAAAGCTGGAACCCGGGCGTTCCATAGTGGCGGCGTCGGGGATAACCTTATATACCGTCGGTTCGGTTAAAGAAATTACCGGATATAAAAACTATGTTTCGGTTGACGGAGGCATGACCGATAATCCCCGGTACGCCCTCTATTCATCGCCCTGCACCGCTGTAATCGCCGGCAGAGCGGGTGAAAAACCCGATTACCGCTGTACCGTCGCCGGACGCTGCTGCGAGAGCGGCGATCTGTTAGCGGAGAATATAAAAATACAACCCTGTTCCAGAGGCGATATATTGGCAGTGCTTGTTACAGGCGCTTACAACTATTCCATGGCGTCAAATTACAACCGCATACCCCGTCCGCCGGTAATCATGGTATCGGGCGGCAAGCCCTTTACCGCAGTAAGACGCGAAACATTTGATGATATTGTACGCTGCGATATGTAAATAACGTCTGTAAAATCGAGGTTATGTATGTTTTCCTATATGATTAACAATTTTGCAAACAATCTGCCGATATATTTAATGCGTATTCCCGCTATTTTACTGTCACTGACCGTCCACGAGACGGCTCACGGATGGGTTGCAAGTAAATTGGGAGATCCGACGGCTAAAAACCAGGGCAGACTGTCGCTCAATCCTCTTAAGCATCTGGACCCTGTGGGTACGATAATGATGCTGCTGTTTGGTTTCGGCTGGGCAAAACCCGTACCGATTGATGTCCGTTATTTTAAGGACAAACGCCGGGGCATGGCGCTGACCGCGCTGGCGGGACCGGTCTCAAATCTGCTGCTTGCCTTTATCGGAATTTTCATATATATGATCGCGGCAAAAAATCTGCTCGCCCCCCTGCTCTCCGGCAACACCTTCGTCTATGTGATCTTATTGTTTTTACAGGTATTTTACTCGTTGAATCTGTATCTGGCAGTCTTTAATCTCATGCCCATACCGCCCCTTGACGGTTCCCGGGTTTTATTTGTTTTATTGCCGGAACGCTATTATTTCGGAATCATGAAATATGAGCGCTATATCATGCTCATAATGATGCTGCTGCTTTTCACGGGTATACTGAGCAGACCGCTCTCTTTGATTGTTTCGGCAATAGAAAAAGGTATGAGAACCGTTATTGGTCTGCTTCCCTTTTTATAATTATATCATTTTATTTTTTATTATTATTTTTTATTATTATATTATGGAAGATCTTAATTTTAAACTTGAAGCATTTGAAGGTCCTCTGGATTTGCTGCTGGTTTTAATAAATAAACATAAAATCGATATATACAATATTCCCATAGTTCTGATATTTGAACAATACATGCTTTATGTTGATAAAATGCAGGAAACCGACATGGATATTACCGTTGAATTTATATCCATGGCCGCCGAATTAATGCTGATTAAAAGCAAAATGCTGCTGCCCAAGCCAATCGAAGAAACGGAAGAAGATCCCCGCAAAAATCTGGTGGCCACCCTTGAGGAACATAAACGCATGAAAGAACGCGCGGCCGCGATGGCGGAAAACTACGCGATATACGGAGGCAGACTGTCCAAGGAAAGCGAAACCTTTGATGAGATTATCGTTCTTGAATCGCACAACGCGAACCTGCTGCACACCGCTTTCGGCAGAATCATGCGTCGCAATAACGAGTATAACGAGTATAATGAAAGCATAATAAAACCCGAGAAGACAATCGGGAATCTGTTGTCATACCGGTCCATCTCGATAACGGGGCGCATATACGGCATAATGCGTTATCTGTATAAAAACGGAGACACGAGTTTCAATTTTTTGATCTTTAAATCGGTATCCCGCAGCGATGTCATTGCGACCTTTGTAGCTCTGCTGGAACTGCTGAACTCACGGCGTATTATTATCAGCGATGTTACCGAAAATACCGGCGAATATGACCGGCAGGATTATATTCTGCGCCTCAACAAGGAGCATAATCCCAAATGATCAATCCGAACGATGCAAACAATACGAACGATACAAACAATACGAATATAAATCAAGGCGCGCAGGCCGTTGAAGCCATATTATTCGCGGCGAGATATCCCGTGACATACGAAAAACTGGCCGAAGCCCTTGATTCGACCGAAGACGATATAAAAACACTTGTCAGTGAGATGGCTGAATCATACGCCGGCCGCGGTATAGAATTGATTATATATGACGATTCCTGCCTTTTGTGCACAAAATCAATCTATGAAGATAATATAAAAACCGCGCTGGGGCTAAAACGCAACACGACGTTATCCGATTCATCGCTTGAGGTGCTCGCGGTAATAGCATATCACCAACCCGTTACCCGCGCTTTTATCGAACAGATTCGCGGGGTTGACAGTTCTTATACCGTCGGGCTGCTGACTGACCGGGAACTGATAGAACCGGTTGGCCGCCTTGACGTACCGGGCAGACCGATGTTATACGCGACTACCGAAACATTTCTGCGCTGTTTCGGTCTCACTTCGCTGGACGAGTTAAAATCGAAAGCCGGTGAATGAGAATGACCGCCAAGGAGTTTTAAATGGGATGGAATATAGCAGCTATTCTGATTCTTATTCTGATGCTGTTCGTTTTTATTCTGATATCCTGGGTACGGATTACGTTAATTTACGACCATACACTGAAATTGTATGTGGGATTTTGGTTTTTCCGCTTCAATCTGACCCATAAAAAAGAAAAACCCGTCCGATTGCGGGATTATTCGATAAAATCATTGAGAAAAAAACGCGCCGCCTTCCGTAAATCCCAAAAACTCAAACAGGAAAAAAAAGCGCCCGAAGAATCGGCTAAAAAGCGCAAAGCAACGGATATAAACCGTATGCTGGGGCAAATAGTGCAAATTATATACATGCTGATTAAAAAGTTCCACAAAGCCCTCAGGGTTGATATAAAGCGTTTTGTTATTGTCGTTGCCGCCGGCGACGCGGCGCAGACCGCCCTCATGTACGGAGCCGTTTCACAGACCGCTTCATATATATTCGCGATGCTGGAAGAGAATTTTGAGATAAAATATGCCCGGGGAGCGCCAACCGGAATCGAAGCGGATTTTTTGGAAGACAAGTGGAGCGCCGACCTGCACATAGTATTTCGGGTCAGATTAATCAACCTCCTGATACTTGCGGCGCGCGGATTTACGGAATATATAAAATTCAAAACTTAATATACCGGAGGTATTCATGGAAAGCAATATCGGTGAAATAATTAAAAATTCCCTTGAAAACATCAAAGAGATTGCCGATGTAAATACTATTATCGGTGATACAATCAATACCGATGACGGAACCTCGATAATACCCGTTTCAAAGGTTTCCCTCGGATTCGCTTCGGGTGGCGTCGATTACGGCGGTAAAAACGTTAACGGAAACAACGGTGAAAGACCGTCAAATAACAAACCCAAGAATTTCGGCGGCGGCGGCGGTACGGGTGTGACAATCTCCCCTATGGGATTTCTTGTAATCCACCGCGACGGGAAGGTTGACTTTTTAAATATTGCCTGTCCGGAAAACAAAGCAAACAATATAATAGATTCGGTAACCGAAATAATAGAAAAATCTCCGGATATCATTCAGAAAATCAAGGCTGTTTTCTCGAAAGACAAGGAATCCGAAGATGATATATTCGGCGATGACGACAAGGACAAAGCCAAAGCGTAGACAGGAATCGGAATAATCATTCACCCCGAAACGTATACATAAATATAAATATGTTCGGGGTGAGTCGATGCGCTTTTATCGTATTTTTGTTGTAACGATTTGTTTTTTAATGCTGCCGTTGTTTGTTTGGGCGGATGAACCGCAGAGGCTGTCGCTGTCGGCCGAGTGCGCGGTATTGATGGAAGCCGAAAGCGGCGATATATATTATTCCAAAAACAGTTCGGCGGTACAGGGCATGGCCAGTACCACGAAAATCATGACCGCTCTTGTAGCGCTCGAAAGCACCGATATATCCAAAACCGTTTACGTTTCAAAAGACGCCGCCGGCGTTATAGGGTCATCGATCTATCTGCGGCCGGGCGACCGGGTCACCATGGAAAGTCTGCTCTACGCGATGCTGCTGGAGAGCGCCAACGACGCCGCGGCGGCAATAGCGATTGACGTGGCACAGTCTGTCGAAGCGTTTGCCGCGCTCATGAACGCAAAGGCCGCCGACCTGGGGCTTAACGATACCAACTTCACAAACCCCCATGGTCTTTATGACGACCGGCATTACACCTCAGCCGAAAGTCTTGCCGTTATCGCGGCTCACGCAATGAAAAACGATGTGTTTCGGAAAATCGTCTCGACCGGAAAACACACAATCACAATAACCGGTGAAAATACGGAGTCTCGCCTGCTTTTCAATCATAACAAAATGCTCAGGATATATGACGGCGCCATCGGCATTAAAACAGGCTATACCATTAAAAGCGGTCGCTGCCTTGTCTCGGCTGCCGAACGAAACGGCCTGACACTGATAGCCGTAACCCTGAACGCGCCCGACGACTGGCACGATCATATCACCATGCTCAACTACGGGTTCGGCAGTTACAAACGCGTTGAACTCTCCGCGGGAAACGGTATAAACGGTATAAACAGTATAAACGGTATAAACGGTATAGACGGTAAATCTGAAGAAAACTTCAGACTGCCGGTGACGGGGGGCGAAACCGATTATGTTTATTGCAAAACCGGGGAGGACAATTCGGTTGTGCTGAAAAAGAGAGAAATAAACATTACATCATCAACGCTGCTCAAACGTTTTTATTATGCGCCGATTGCTAAAGATGAGGTTTTGGGACATATTATTTATTACAACAACGGTCAGGAGATAGCCCGTATCCCCGTAACGGCGCGATATCCCGTCAATGCGGCAAAATGGGAATTTAACCTGTTCAGTTTTATAACCGGTCTTTTCGAAAGGCCGTAAGTATCAAACATCTAATATTATAACGGGAAACGACAAATCATGAATACGCGGGAAGACGAAATCAGAATACAGAAATATATGTCGGACAGCGGTATAATGTCCAGACGCAAAACCGAAGAGGAAATCCGTGCCGGCAACATAACGGTAAACGGGCAGACCGCAGTTTTGGGACAGAAGGTGAAACCGGGGATTGACAGGGTTGAATATAACGGCAGATCCATAAAGCCTGCAGAGTCCCGCAGAATGTATATAATGCTGAACAAGCCTGTCGGTTACATCACCTCTTTATCCGATGACCGCGGCAGACCCTGCGTTGCCGCACTTGTCAGGGATGCCGGTACGCGGGTTTATCCCTGCGGACGCCTGGATATGGATTCGGAGGGGCTGCTGCTCTTGACAAATGACGGCGATATGGCAAATAAGCTGACCCACCCCGGTCACAATATCGCCAAGATATATCACGTGACCCTGACCACTGAGATTACCCCCGAACAGCTGCATAATCTCGGTCAGCCCATGATTATCGACGATTATACAATCGCTCCCGTAAACACATCGATAGTCACACAAAAAAAGGGCTTAACCGTGCTGCGCATGGAATTATACGAAGGAAGAAACCGCCAGATACGCAAAATGTGTGAGCTGTGCGGACTGACGATTACACGCCTGCGCCGCATTTCGGTGGGTGCTCTCTCCCTGGGCGGTCTGAAACCCGGTCAATGGAGACGGCTGAACGCCGGCGAGATAAAATACCTAAAAGGAATAGAATAACATGACGGAAGTTAAACCCATACAAAGCAAGGAACAACAGGAATATTATTGCGGTATATGCGGTATTGAATATAACGCCGACGCTCTGGCTTATGCCGCCTCCGAGGATGGCGCATTCCTGGGCATGACACAATTTGCCATACGGGGCAAAGCCGGAATAATCTATAATATAGCGCTCAGACCCGGTATAGACGATACCGAATCACTGTTTATCATGGGACGCGCAGCGATGAATTTCATCGATTTATGCGGCATATCCGATATCTATTTTGAAGATGACGACAAAAAACTGGGCGGCAGGCTGGGCTTCAGGCATAATTCCGAAGGCAGATTATATGTAAATTCGGTCGGCTTATTCACGGCGCCTTGCAAATCATGCGAAAAAAGTGACGGTTAAATCAAACCGCCGCTTTTTTATTTTTTATGTTAATCCTGTGAGAAGTTCCTGAAATAGTTTTGAATAAATACAATCGGGGTACCCTTATCGCCGCTGCCCGAGGTCAGGTCGCACAGCGAACCCAGCAGATCCGTCAGTCTTCTCGGTGTGGTCCCCAGGGTTGCCATACTGCCCTTTAAATCAGTGTCCTTTTTTCTTATCGAATCCTTAATGGCATCGCTGAGCAGATCCCCGCTCAGGTCCGCAAAATCATTGTCGGCCAGATATTTCAGTTTAATTTCGTTGGGCAGACCTTCAAGGCCCGCGGTATACGCCGGCGCGACTACCGGATCCGCCAGCTCCCATATCTTCCCTGTCGGATCATTGAAAGCTCCGTCTCCGTATACCATAACCTCGATATTCTTACCCGTTTTCTCAATCATGCGCGCCTGTATGTCGGCTACGAATTCTTCGCAGTCGCGGGGGAACAGTTTTATCGAATTCTCGGTTGCCTTGTTGGAACCCAGCAGACCGTATTGCCCGTTGTATCCGCCTGAGTTTACAGGCGCGGTCAATATATCATCCAGCCCGTATATAAGGGTATCGGCTGATTTTAGCAGACGCTCGGTGCGCATTCGCGTATGTATATCGCAGCAGAGCACCTCTTTGGTATAATCCAATATCACCGTGGCGTTGTTGGCAAATATTATTTCCGCTTCGGCGCCTTCGTTTTCTATAATCGATTTGTAATATTCGACATAGTCGATGCCCGTGAAGGGGTGTTCCACCCTGCCGAACAGTTCGCGGAACCGATTTTCAGTGAGTACATCGGTCCATGGATTAACGCCTTTTTCGTCTATGCTGTCAATGTCAATTAACTGATTGCCTACCTCATCGGCGGGATAGCTGAGCATCAGCGTAATTTTTTTCGCGCCCCTGGCAATGCCCCGCAGACAAACCGCAAAGCGATTGCGGCTTAATATCGGAAATATCACACCTATCTTTCCTTCCGGAAATTTACTCCGGATGTCCGCGGCTATATCATCAACCGTGGCATAATTGCCCTGCGCCCGGGCTACAACGGCTTCGGTTACCGCGACTATGTCCCTGTCGTAAAATTCGAACCCTTCGGCTACCGATGATTTTATAACCGAATCGACGATAATAGGCGCCAGATAATCCCCGCTTTTGATTATAGGCGCGCGAATACCGCGAACCACTGTGCCCAAAGTGGAATTTTTAGTTATTGACATATGCCGCCTCCGATTTTAAATAATATTTTAAATCAATCACATGTATATTATAGCATACAATTTAATATAAGTAAAATCGTTTTTATGAATATGAGGTATCAGTGATTCTTATATCATCGTCGCGCATTGTGCATTATGACAATTTTACCCGTGATTATTTTGTTATATTTTTTTCGTTACAAACTATTGATATTATTTACTTATTATGGTATTATATATTTAACATTAAAACCGATTCATTTAATCTATGAACCACAGAGGCTTAAATTAAGAATCAGGAAATCCGGAAAAGCAATTAATCCAAATTCCAACATTCAAATATCAGATATATGATACGGTGATACAAAAATATATTATAACAACGGAGTGTAATAAGATGGAAAATAATATCAAGATATTGATAGCCGATGAAAATCCCGAATTTCGCAGAAACTGCCGCAACGCTTTATTCAGCAAGGGTTTTAAATATGTCGAGGAAGCGTCGAACGGTGATGAAGCGCTCGCGCTCATACAAAACCGTCACCCGAACTTTGTACTGGTTGACATTTGGCTGCCCAAAAAGGACTGCATTCAACTCATCAACAGTGTTAAGGAAATCGATTTTTCACCGGACAATTCTCCGTCTTTTATCCTGCTTTCAATGATTACAAATAAAAATCTGTTCAATGAAGCAATCGAGGCAGGTGTGGAATTCTGCATGACCAAACCGCTGGATATAGATATACTTGAGGACAGGATTAACCGCATACATAATCTGCACCGTCCTTCCCTTATAAGTTCCGGCAGCAACCCGATTATTCCGCGAACGAAGGATCTGGAGACCCAGGTCACATCGGTAATTCATCAAATCGGGGTACCTGCCCATATAAAAGGTTATCAATATCTTCGTACAGCCATTATAATAACGATCGAGGACAACGATATTATAAACTCGGTTACGAAGGTATTGTATCCCACGGTAGCTAAAATGTATCAGACAACCTCGTCACGAGTCGAACGCGCAATCCGCCATGCCATCGAAGTCGCGTGGGATCGCGGTGATGTGGATGTCCTCAACTCATATTTCGGTTATACCATACAGAATAACCGCGGTAAACCTACCAACAGCGAATTTATTGCGATGATAGCCGACAGCATCAGAATATCAAACAAATTTGCTTAAAAATTAAAATTTATAAACTGCCGATATACACCTTGACAAGAGGTGTATATTTTTACGCCATCATGATTTTATAGTAATAAATTATACCCGAATACAAACAAAAGATTTCATAAAAGATACAAATTCGATTGACATAACTGAAAAATTAATGTATAATTGAACGGAAGTGTGAAAATCACTTCAAAAAATAAAATCATAATGCATTGGAGGATTGATTATGAAAAAGACCTTAATCGCGCTTTTTTTGATTTTAGCGCTGACCCTGAGCATGTCGACGGTCTTTGCGGTTGAACCCGGATACACCTATGAAGCCGCAAAACTTGTATATCCCGTGACATTCGACGGAGTAGTATCGGACGGCGAATGGGATGACGCCCACGCTCTTGTTGTAAACGCCGATAACGCGACATTCAAAGAATACGGCAGATGGCAGGGCGGCTCCGCCCCCAAAACAGCAGCCGAACTTTCGGTGACTTATAAAATTAAATGGGACGAAACCTATCTCTATGTTCTTGAAGAGAGAATGGACACCGACTATTTCCCGCCTACGGACGGCGCGCTTGCTCCCTGGACCGGCGACGGCACATTGTTTTTTATCGCCTATGACAACGGCGACGCCAAGTGGGAAAATGTATACGAACCCTTTTGGGCAACGGTAGGCAACGACGGTTCCACCCAGGTTGCGGTTCGCGCGTTCTTCGACGGTACCTTCCAGTCTCTTGACGGAGACGAATACACCGGCAACTGGAAATACGCCGGCGCTGCCAAGGGCGATGTATATACACTTGAAATCGCTATTCCGTGGACCGATATGGAAGAATTCGGCGACATCCCGGCTATAGCCGAAGGACAGAACTTCCTGTTCACTCCCATAATCTCCGACAGTGATGCAGATTATGCCAACTGGGATCAGCTCAATTTCCATGACAGAGGCAACCTTGACGACGCAGTGCTTGACGAGACTACAAACTCCGCTGAGCTCCCCAAAAACTGGGCAGGCCTCACGCTCGCAGCCGCTATAGTCGCTCCCGAAACGGAAGCGCCTGAGGCAGAGACACCCGACGCAGAAACACCTGCGGTACCCCAGGCTCCGCAGACCGCCGACGCTGTCGGTATCGCCTTAACCGCCGTTCTGCTTGCCGGCGCCGCGATAGTTGTTTCGAAGAAAAGATCTGTAAAATAATATAACCGATATCAACTCAAAAAGCACGGATATACACCGTGCTTTTTTTAATTTATTGATGTTTGTTTGATTTTATGATATACTGTCAGATGAATTCCATGCGTTACGGAGGGACACAGTGACAGTAAGAAAATTATCCGCCATCGGTTTATGTGTATGCGTGTTAACCGTATTTATATTATCCGCCTGTGAAAACACGGCAGCCGTAATCGAAGATACACAAACCACGCAGACCCCTGAAATAATCGTTCCGGTCCGCGAGAACACCATCACGGCAGGGACACCGGAGGCCGGGAGGGCGTATTATAATACGGCGGACGCCGAATCGCATAACACGCGCCACGGGTTAAAGCGGTTGCTGCTGACAACAGACCTCAATCCCCAGCTGCCCTTCAATGTCAGCTGTTATATTACAACAGATACAGTTTCGGCTCTGCTGCCCGCAGGTATCGACCTTTCGTCGGTTGTGATTGAGT
This sequence comes from Eubacteriales bacterium, assembly GCA_028709565.1. Lineage (GTDB taxonomy): Bacteria > Bacillota > Clostridia > Oscillospirales > CAG-272 > JAQVWU01. Next base: position 2,373 of record JAQVWU010000007.1, on the reverse strand, counting down.
TCGAGCACGGCGGCAGAGAGCTGAAAGCCGGCGGTCAAATCCTGGTTTCGGGGCAGAGCGTGCTGGATTTATCGGATATAACCTCAATAACCGCGGTATCAAAGAGCGGAACCGATTTCCCCCTTACCCTCAACATCGAAACGCTGAACACCGGCATTGAGTCGGTCGCGCTGACCGTTGAGGGTTTGAGGGAAATAACCAGTAAAACCGAGTATGTCCCCTGCGCGCTGTATACAAGCGCCGGCGGGAACAAGATCAGCGGTACGGTAAAAGGCAGGGGGCATTCATCATGGGGATTCCCCAAAAAGAGCTATACCGTCAAGCTGGACACCAAAGAAGGACTGCTCGGCCTCCCGGCGTCGAGAAACTGGGTATTAATCTCCAACTATCAGGATAAGACCCTGCTGCGAAACGATTTCGCGTCAAAACTGTCGATGGCGGTGGGCATGGAGGTTACCATGAAGACCCGCAGCGTCGATCTTTGGCTCAACGGCAGCTATTGGGGTACATACCTGCTGTCGGAGAAAATCGAGCCGGAGAGCGGCCGGGTAGATATACCTAAATTCAATGAAAACCTGCCGCCCGATGAAGTGGGATACCTGCTGGAATGGGACGGCCACATCCAGGAGATTCCCGACGGGCAGCGCCGCAGATGGCGAACCGTGGAGGATGTCTTATACGACCCGGCCCAGGACAGCTATTTTATCAACACCACCGGGTGGCTGGTCATACGCAAACCCTCGTCATCCGATATTCAGCCCGGGCATCTGAGATATCTGTATGACTATATCACACGGATTGAGTCGGCGCTGGACAACGGCGATTATACAACAGCCGCGCGCTTTATGGACATGGAGTCCTTTGTGAAGTGGTATCTGGTCTGCGACATCATGAAAAACATGGACACCTGCTTCTGGAGCAGCTGTTATATGTACATCGACGCCGACGGGATTCTGCATATGGGTCCGGTATGGGACTTTGATATGTCGCTGGGCAACTGCAACTACGGCAGCTGCGATACCCCCGACGGTGAATATCTGGCGGGAAGCTGGTATTACCGTCATCTGTTCAGGATGGCCGAATTCAGAGAACTGGCAAAACAAATCCTCGCCGAGACCTACGACAATATTGTTGGGATGACCGACTACGCAAATGACACCGCCGCCATGCTGGAACGCTCACAAAAACAGAATTTCTCGGTGTGGGACATTCTCGGCAAACCCGTCGGAGCCAATCCCCCGAATATCATTGAGGCGGCGACATACCGGGAGCAGCTGGACATAATGCTCGATTTCTTTAACCGCAGGCTGCGGTATGTAAGCGATTTTATAAATAATCCGGATTGAATTTAAAATAAAAAAATACGGAGGTATTTAAATGCTCAGATTCGGTATTATGGGAACGGGCAAAATCGCCCACACCATGGCGGGGGCTATTATGCGCACCGCCGGGACGGAACTATACGCCGTCGGATCAAGGAACACCGACAGCGCTCAACAGTTTGCCCGTACATACAACATCAGCCGCGCCCACGGCAGTTACGAGGCGCTGTGCGCCGATGATAACGTGGATATTGTTTATGTCGCCACCCCCCACGGCAGGCACTACGAGGACGCTTCCCTCGCCCTTGCGGGGGGTAAACACGTGCTGTGCGAGAAGGCCTTTACATTAAACGCCAATCAGGCGAGAGCCCTTGCCGACCGCGCGCGGGAAAACAATCTGTTTCTGTGCGAAGCCATGTGGACGCGCTTTATACCCGCGACAAAAAAGGCCTCCCTCTGGCTCAGGGAAGGCCGAATAGGCGAGGTGCGTTTCGCGTCGGCGGAACTGGGATTCGTTGCCGCCCCGGATTTCTCCCACCGCCTGCTGAACCTGGACCTGGGAGGGGGAGCCCTTCTTGACGTGGGGGTGTATGCCCTTGCGTTTATTTCATATGCTTTTGGCGCCCAAAAGCCCCGGGAGGTTAAAGCCGGCAGCCGGTTCTTTGCCAACGGCGCCGATTCGATGACAACCGCTCTGCTCGGCTATGACACCGGATGGGGGTCGGCGGGCTGTTCGCTGGATACCCGCATGGACTGCCGCGGCATAATCTGCGGCACCCGGGGCCGTATAGAATTCCACGATAATTTTATGGCTCCCCGCAGGGTTGTACTGCACGCCGATGACGCCGCGCCCGAGGAATTCACGTTTGGTTTCGACCATTCGGGTCATGAATTCCAGATCGCCGCCTGCGCCCAGGCCATAGCGGCCGGCAGACCTGAGTGCGTCGAAATGCCTGCCGGCGAAACGGTACTGATTATGGAGACCATTGACGAAATCAAACGGCTGACCGGACTTAAATATCCTCAGGACGGAGTTTAATCCCAGTCTTCC
>JAQVWU010000217.1 GCA_028709565.1 Eubacteriales bacterium | reverse complement strand
TACCGGCATTACAGGTATTCTCGGGCATAATAAACAGCTTTCGGTCGCGTATTTCATAAATATCGCGCACCTCATCGATTATCTTCGAGATCGCCGGATATTCCCCGGGCGCGATTGTGTCGATATATACGGGGTGAAAGGAGACACAGCATATACGGTCGACTACGCAGAAGACAAAATACCAACCGGGGATTACGGTAAAAGTAAATCCGAAGGCCGCGCCCGAAAAGGAGCAAAAGGCGACCGAGAGCAGCAGCAGCGCCGCAATATATCCGCCGGCAATAACCGCTGCCAACATCATGCGGCGCATGGCAGCCGAGAAGTTTTCCTTTGCTTTGGCGTGCAGCATCAGGTGCTCGTTGAGATTTTCCCTTTCGGTGCGCTTTTCCAGCCGGTTTTTTATTTTGTATTCCAGTATTACATTGAGCAGCAGCATAATAACCAGCAGCGTTAATGCCGCGACCGAAAACAGCGCCGCATGGGGTATTTCATCGCGCAGTCTCATGCCTAATACGGCAGAAGCGAAGACTGTCAAAAAAGACAGGATAAGCGAACGGAATTTATACATCATATCAACCGGCTTTGCATTTTATTTTTGTCACCTGTATTAAAACCACGATAATTATAGCACATAAATCATAAAAAGCAATAAAAACAACCCGGGTATACCGGGCTGTCAATTATATTTTTACTCGGGACGGTATCTAAACAGCGCGGTCAGTCTGTCCCAGAAGGTCTCATCCGGAGTCTCAGGCCGGGCGGTTACAGTTTCTTTGGGCTTATCGATGCCCGCGCATTTAATCACAAACTGTACCATGCCGGTATCTTTGTTTTTCGGCGAGGTGAAGGAGAGGGCGCCAAAGTCCGAACCGGTGTACTGATCCAGCATTTTGTCGATTTCCTTCTCTATTGCATCGGGCATATCGGCGGTCTCATCGTTAAGTCTGGCGGTGCCGTCTGACAGTTCGCTCACGCCTCCGGATAATACGGCGACGCCCGCATTGAGGGAGGACAAACCGTTATGGAACTCGGCATAACCCGCGGACGCGGCGCCGACGCCGTCGGCAAATGCTTTAAGCCCGTTATGAAAGGCCGCATAGTTGTTTTTCAATTCGGTTAATCCGGCCGACAGCTGGCCGATCATCTCCATGCCGCCGAGGGCGCCGCTCGTTTGTTTCGCCATTTCCTCAAGCGCCGGGGTTATTGTGTTGAGGGACGCGGTCAGCTCATCGATTGCGGGTCCCACCGCGTCAAAGGCGCCTTTAACCTGATTATAGGTGCCCAAGACGGTTTGGGCCGCGGCATATGACGCCACCAGCCTGTCAATTGTCCCGTGACTGTTTATATCGGTTTGCGCGTAGATCGCCTTGATTTCATCTTCACTGACCGCCTCTGCGGGGATGCTTTGTACAGCGGCGTCCAGCGCGCCGTACGCCTGCGTAAATCCGCCCTTCAGGTTGGTCAGACCGCCCGATATTTCCTTCAATCCGCCGGCAAATTGTGTCAGCGCCGGGGGCAGTTCGCTTAAATCGCCGGCGGAAGCGGAACCTAGGGAGGAGGTAATCTGCGTTATGGCGCCGCTGATCTGCGAGGAGGAGCGGATGAGCGGCGCGGAACTGCCGCTGAGGCGTGTAAGGCCGTTCTTGATTTCGGTTGAGCCGTTCACCGCGCTCTGCGCGCCGCTCTTTAATTCCGCGGCGCCGTTGTTTAGCTCGGTCACACCGTCATTGAGATCGGATATCGCGCCGGACAGGGCAATCAGACCGTCGGTCATACCGCCGGTATCGGGCAGTTCGATATTCATGGAGAAGGGAACGGCTGTTATATCAATACCGGTCATGGTAAAATCCTTCACATTTGCCGTTAAGGACAAATCGGCGTCGGTACCGGGCAGCACCGTGAATACGACCGCCCGGTTTTTACCCGCGGCGGCGATGGCGGCGTCGGGCGCCTGTATATCGCCGCATTTTTCGGTGTCCAGGGTTACCGTAATCTGCAGCATATAATTGTTATAAAAGGCGGGGTCCTTAGATTCGTTCTGTTTGGTTTTGACGCCGATACCGAAGCTGCCGGATTTGCCTGCAATCTCCCGCGCGGGCAAAACCGCGCCGTCCAGGGAATAGGTAATATCGAATAACCAAGGCAGCTCGCCTGCGGCCATATTCCCCTGATAATAAAAATTATCGGTATCGGCCGTAAATGTAACGGCGTCATCATAGTGAGTTAAGGCTGCGGTATTGGTAAGATTTTCCACAGATGTATAATCTCCGTAATCGGTGATTGTTCCGGCTTTGTCTACCGTGAAGTGATTGACCGTGTAGATATTGTCAACGCTGCCGTCCGGGTGCAGAACGGCGTATATGACCTCATCCTTGGTCTTTATATCGGCGGATGCCGTTGTTTCTGGGGCTGCTGCGATGGGCAGCAAAGTCGGCGTGAAGGCCAGCAACACGGCCAGACCGGTGCATAGGACATGCTTGAGAATGCCTGATTTCAAGGGAATACCTCCAAATTATTATAATTATATTTATATTTTAGTGTTTTCGGAATTATCGGGATTTTCGGAATTGCCGTTAAAAAAAACGGTTCCGGCAGTGGTTTTTTCTATCGGTTTATCGAACACAAGCAGCAGCACGGGCAGAAAACATATTACCATTAAGAATGAAAGCAGCGTGCCCCGTCCGAGCAGCAGACCTATGTCGGTGATGGCGCGGTTTGTTGATGCTGCATACAGCGTAAATCCCGCCGTGGAAAGGGTGAGCGCCGAGACAAGTATAGACTTAAACGCTCCGCCGATTGACACGCGCATAGCCTCGCCCTTGGGCATTGTTTTGCGGTTTGCGAGATAGGTGTTGGTCAGCAGGATGGCATAATCGACCGTAGCACCCAGCTGCACCGTGCTCAGCACCAGATAACCCAGGAAGTTAATCTGAACGCCGGTGAAATACGGAATTGACAGATTGATCCAGATGGCGGCTTCAATGGTAAGCACCAGTATAAAGGGCAGGATAGCCGATCTGAATGTTACCAGCAGCACGACAAATATGGCGACAACGGCTATGAGATTGACAATCACGTTGTCCTTCTGAACGATGTGCTTCATGTCATACAGATTGGCGCTCTCGCCCAGTGTCCAGAAATCACCGGGGTAATATTTCTCCGCCTTTTCGCTGATGCGCTCTATTGTTGAGAAGGCGATATCTCCCTCTGCCGGCGTATCGGTATATACGATTATGCGGGCATAATTTTCCGAATAAAACTGTTCGGTTATTTCGGTACCCAGATATTCGGGGGGTATGACCGCGCCGACGGTTGAGGCATATGACACAATGCCCGTTACATGGTCAAGCTGTTCGAGTTCATCGCACAGCATCTCCTCTTTGGCCGAGTCGCCCCGGGGGACCAGCAGCGCCGCGACGGTGGATTTCCCGAATTGCTCCTCAACCGCCACGGTATCCCTGCCGTAGCGGGTATCGCGGTCTACCGTATCATTGCCGTATAGAAATCCGGTTTGGCTTTGACCCAAAAAGGCGGGCACAATAATAATCGCAATGACAATAACAACCGGTACGGCGATCTTTGACAGCGCTCGGCCGATGTTTTGCATGTCGGGTAAAAAGGCCCTGTGCTGCGTTTTGTCTATCAGTCGGTCCAGGCTCAGGGTGAGTGCCGGAAGGAATACCATAACCGAAATAAAGCTGGAGATAATGCCCTTTGCCAGATTTAGACCCAAGTCCGCCCCTATACGGAAGTTCATGAATACAAGGGCCAGAAAGCCGAACAGCGTGGTGGTCGCGCTGGCTGCGATGGTCGATGCCGATTCCTTCATGGCGTATCGCATCGCTTCCGATGAGTCGGCGTATTTTTTCTTGTTGTCGCCGTAACTGTGGAGCAGGAAAACGGCATAATCCAGCGAACAGGCGAGCTGCAGAATGGGGCTGACCGAATTTGTCATAAACGAAATCTCGCCGAGGAAAATATTCGTTCCCATGTTTATGACGATGGAGGCGCCGATGGTGATCAGAAAAATAAGCGGCTCAACCCAGGATGACGTAGTCAAAATCAATATCAGGATAATTACGGGCACCAAAACAAACATGGCTTTTATGACGGTTGAAGAAGCGGTCTCCCGTATAAACATCAGCGCGGGCGCCTCGCCGGTCAGCGCGTTATCGCTGCCGATGAGACTGAGTATATTGTTGCAGGCTGTTTCCTCTTTCCCTTTGGCTATGGTTACCGAAAACAAAGCGCTGCCGTCCTTGTAAAATCCCTCAACCGTATCGCTGTCGGCCATTTCAAGGGGTTTTTTAATATCAATCACGTCATCCAGCCATGTCACACCGGTAACCCCGTCAACCGAAGCGAGTTTTTGTTTATAATCCATGGCTTCCATAAGGGAGACATCGTTAACCATAACGGTCGCGTTGGGCATGGACCCGGAGAATTCCCTGTTCATGATTTCCAGCGCCTTTGTGGACTGGGCGTCCGGCGGCAGGTAATCGACCATATTATAATTTATCTCAACAAAAAACATCAAAAAGAAACATACGATCATTATCGCAACAAATACAATATTAACCGGCTTTTTATGCCGGATAACAAAATCAGAAAATCGATTCATTAACATTAAGTTCTCCAAAACAGTTTAATTGGTATTGCAAGATTGACATGATTGTATTATAATAGACACAGTGATTGATTACAACCATCAATGTCGTATAAATTGGATGTTTACGCGACAAGCGTCGATAAAAGTGACGGAAAAGAGCCGGAAGAGAGATTGAATTAACAAAAAGTTAAAGAATGCGGAGGTATGAATTGTCAAAAACAACAGAGAAGAAAACCGATCAGCGTATACGACTGACACAAAGTCTGCTTAAAAACGCGCTGGTGCAGCTCATGCAGCAGCAGCACATATCAAAAATCTCTATCAGAGCGCTGTGCGATGTCGCGGGTATCAACCGCAGCACCTTTTACAGCCATTACAGCGACCAGTATGACCTGCTGGACAAAGTGGAACAGGAAGCACTGGACAATGTCAGCATGTATCTTAGCAAGCAGGATCTGGACGAACAGCATCCCATATCGGTACAGATGCTGACAAAGGTGCTGGATTATGTGAAGGACAACATAGAACTGTTCAAGGCCCTGCTGAGCGAAAACTGCGACTACGCCTTTCAGAAGGACCTGGTTGAACTGGCTCAGTTGCTCTCAATGCAGCAAAACCAATCGCTGGACGCGAAAACTACCGACTACCTCAAAACCTTCTGCCTCAGCGGAACCATCAGCATGCTGCAAAAATGGCTGCATGACGGCACCGTCGAATCGCCGTCCCAGATAGCAGAGTTTATCATACAGTTAATATACCACGGGACAAACGGTCTTAAAAAGGATATATTTAAAGAATAAACATGATTCTGTCAACCGCATTTCAATGAAGTTTTTGATTCCCTCCCGTTTTCGTTTTTGAGACAATGCCGCTGTGTCAAGTCCTAATTTGTGTGTAAATTGTTCTGTTAGAAGATTATCAGAGAAAAGTAGCAGTAGTAGTATTGTGTGTAATGTGGTAAATCTCTGATTTTCCACATTTCCACAATCAATCTTGCTTTT
>JAQVWU010000216.1 GCA_028709565.1 Eubacteriales bacterium | reverse complement strand
ACCGAAACAAGCGGAAACAAACCCGCCGATAAGCAGGGCAATAATAAATTCCGGTATCGCGGGTAAATCAACGGACAGTGAAAACAACGCCGACGCGTAAGCGCCAACCGCCATAAAGCCCGCATGTCCTAAAGGAAGCTGACCGAGGAAACCCGCGGTAATGTTCAGACTGACCGCGAGTATTATATTGTATCCTATCGGAATTAATAACAGCGCGTAATACATATTAAGTGTTCCGCTGTTTATGAGACCCATCATCAAAATGAAAATTACAATGACTGTTAATGTATTCAAAATATATCGGAACCAGGTTTTTTGAAGTAAATTATTTTTCATTATATAGCTGCACCTTTCTTCAATCGGATTTCATCATATTATGACAAGAACGCTTTACATATACTCGATGACACAAATCCGACTATACCTTCTCCGTATATTTAATTCCCAGCAGACCCGAAGGTTTCAACAGGAGAACCAGAATTAGAATACCGAACACGACCGCGTCGGCAAGCTGCGAACTTATATAACCTTTGGTAAGGCTTTCGGCAATACCTATTATAAGTCCCCCGATTACAGCGCCCGGTATAGAACCTATGCCGCCTACTACAGCGGCTACAAAGGCTTTAAGTCCAAGCATAGAACCCATTGTCGGTTGTATACGCGAATAAGAGCTGATATATAGAATTGCGGCTATTGCGGCAAGACCTGATCCTAAAGAAAATGTGAAAGAAATTGTATTATTAACGTTTATCCCCATAAGCTGAGCTACCTGATTATCTTCAGATACCGCGCGCATAGCTTTTCCAATTTTTGTTTTATTTACAAGTTGGGTAAGCGCTATTGTAATCAAAGCAGCTGTAACTATTGTAACAATTGTAGTATAGGAAAAAGCCCTGTCGCCTATTTGTATAACACCGCTAAATATATTGGTAAACATGCGCGGATTTGAAGTAAAAATCAACTGCGCGGTGTTTTGGAGGAATAAGCTTATACCTATTGCCGTAATAAGCAGAGAAATTCTGGGTGATTTACGCAAAGGTTTATATGCTATTCTTTCAATTAATATACCAGTTAACGCGCAGACGGTAATCGTGACAAGAGCAGACAGGGGTACAGACAGGCTCAAGCGCGATATCATAAACCACATGCAGTATGAACCTATCATAATAATGTCTCCGTGAGCGAAATTTATCAGCTTCACAATGCCGTAAACCATACTGTAGCCGAGAGCCACCAGCGCATAAATAGCCCCGATCTGCACGCCGTTTAGTATTTGGTAAACAAGAGTCATATAAAAACCTCTGATCTAAAAGAATATTATTATAAATTCGGGCGGCATCAATGCCGCCCGATTCTGGCAGTGTATTTGTTAATTAATATTTGCCGGCCATACTATATGCGCCGTTTGTTATAGAAATAATGCTCACATCTTTAATAGGGTTTCCGTTTGGGTCGAAGGTTATATGGCCTGTTACACATTCCATATCGGTCGCCGCTATGGCGTCGATAATTGCCTGATAAGACTCTGCGGTTGCACCCAGTTCAACAGTGCCGGCAGTATCAACGGCTTTTATGGCGTTGTACAGGATTACTGCCGCGTCATAACCCAGGGCTGCCAGCGCATTAGGTGTGGAGCCGTATTTATCTTTATACGATGTTATAAAGTTCTGTACGACCTCCGACGGATCGTCAGCGGCATAATGATTGGCAAAATAAAGCCCTTCAAATACCGAAACATCGGCTCCGTCGATTTCAAGGACACCGTCGGTGCCGTCAACGCCGAGAAATGTGCCTTCAAAACCGGCATCTCTTGCCTGTGAACAGATGAGATAAGCGTTGTTATAATAATCGGGGATGAAAAGCACATCAGGGTTTTGCGCGATGATATTTGTAAGCTGAGCGTTAAAGTCTATATCATCGGTTCCGTAGCCCTCGGTTGCCAGGATATTGAGTCCGAGTTCCTTTGATTTGGCGGCGATGGAGTCTTTAAGACCCGTGGAATAGGAATCAGAGGTGTTGTAAATGATTGCGCCGGATTGGGCTTTAAGATAGTCTGAAGCGAACTCGGCGATTGCTCCGCCCTGGAAAGGATCTTCAAAGCAAGCCCGGAAGTAGTTATCGCCGTATGTGGTCACATCGGGATGAGTAGCGGTTCCGGTGATGCCGGGTATGTTGAGGTTTGCGGATTCCTGAGCCACACCAAAGGTAGGTCCGCTTGTTACCGGTCCGAGAAGCGCGACAATCTTATCGGAATTTACGAGTTTATTATACGCGTTCATCGCTTCGGTAGGATCGCCCTTATCATCATATATGATAAGCTTGATTTTTTTGCCGTTGACACCTCCGGCATCGTTGAATTGTTTCGTGTAGAGTTCGGTCGCTTCTTTTACTGCATTTCCGTAAACGGCAACATTGCCTGTGAGCGGTGCGATTAGCCCGACCTTGATGGTATTGGCATCATCTCCGCATGCGGGTATTGATGCAAGAATCATAATTACGCAAAGCAGCATCGCAGATATTCTGGCAATTTTCATTAATATCCTCCTCTAATATAATTAATATAGAAACGCTGATAATGATATAAACATTATAGCATTATGCGATATTGTATCATACTATACAGTATATGTCAATAAAAATTTCATTTATTATTTGCATTTCAACACGAAATATATAATGTGTATAAATTTCAACAAAAGTATTCCAGTTAATCCATGTTTCAATACAATATTTCAACGAATAATTCAAATATTTCAAACACATCAATTTGCGAGCACATCATAAAAAGATTCAAACACATTATAAAAAAAAATCAAACTTGACAACTTTCGTATATTATGTTATAATTACACGTCTGCATCCGGATAAGCTAAGTATAAATATGTGATGCGGTATTTGAGGATATTTATATGGATTTGATATATACAGGTAAAACAAAAAATGTATATCGCCTTGAAAACGGCCATTATCTGCTTAAATTTAAAGATGATGTTACAGGCGAAAACGGAATCTTTGATCCGGGTTCCAATGCAGTTGGATTGTCAATTGCCGGAGTAGGCCGTGCCAACTTGCAGCTTTCCGTACTTTTTTTTGATGAACTTTCAAGACGCGGCATAAGAACACATTATGTTTCAGCCGATATCGATAAAAATGAAAGGGTAGTGTTGCCTGCTGAAGCATTCGGCAAAGGCATTGAAGTTATTTGCCGTTATCATGCGGTCGGCAGCTTTTTAAAGCGATACGGTTCTTATGTAAAATATGCCGACCCGTTGCCCGGGTATGTCGAATGTACTTTGAAAGACGACGAACGGGGAGATCCCTTTATAACATCGGAAGGGCTTGAAGTTCTCGGTATAATGAAACCCGGGATGTTCAATTCGCTAAAGATACAGACTCAGCAAATAGCGGGAATTGTCCGTGAAATGCTGGCTTCAAAAGGGCTATCCCTGTATGATATTAAATTTGAGTTCGGCTATGCAGACAATAAAGTCATTTTAATAGATGAGATCGCCACCGGTAATATGCGTGTATATCGAAATGGCAACCCTCTTGATCCTATGGAACTGGCTTCAATTATGCTCGGAGATCCTCTGAAATAGCAATAAGTATGCTGATTAAAACCTAACATAAAAACCATTGTATAAAAATCAGGCGTCTTTTGTGTAAATTATACAATTGACAAAATTGATTTTTTATGCTATCATATTCGATAGCATATATGTACCTTTAGCTCAGTCGGATAGAGCAACTGCCTTCTAAGCAGTAGGTCGAGGGTTCGAGTCCCCCAAGGTACGCCATTATATACCGCTATCGGCAGCATGATTTTATTATGGTGGGTATAGCTCAGGTGGTTAGAGCGTTAGGTTGTGGCCCTGAAGGCCGTCGGTTCGAGTCCGATTACTCACCCCAGAATTAAAACCAAGAGATAATATCGAACAATCAATTTCTATTATGAATGATGCTCTTTATTATCTCTTGGTTTTTACGCTTTATTCTTAATGGGCAGTCAGCCTGCAGTCATCTGTGTAATAAATTTGTCAATATCTTTTGTTATTGCATTCTCTTTTTTTGCTATGAGTGAAGCCAAGTCTGCCGGCATATCTTTATTTGAACTGATTATTCTGAGTATTGTGTCGCCTAAACCACCAAACCCGAATATATCGCCGATGTCATATACACGGCTGGAAAAGACGATATCGAGCATTTCGGCGGAGTTATCGTCGCGGACATATTTTTGTGTCAGCATTACATCATAATACGCGGGGATTAAGGTATTTCTGCTCTCAGCGGCGAGAGCTTCCAAAACCAGGCCTGTACGGTCCGGATTATCGGCACATAATGGAACGGTTAAAAATCCGGTTACATGTATACTGACCATGTGTTTATAATCCTCCTGGTTTTCGTCGAATTTCGGAACGGGGAGAACACCAAAATCCGTTTCCTCGGAACGCAGCATATCCAGACACTGGAGCAGATTCCAGCAGAACAGAGCTCTTTCCTCGCTGAATGCCAGATGGACGGCTTCAACTGCATTGGGAACCCGATACCAATCCACATGCATATATTCGCCGCTGTCATAAACGAGCTTGTTTATTTTGTCGAAAATTTCAAAAGTGCGTTTGCCGCCAAAGGTAGGATACGGGAGATCGTTTTCATCTTTTTGAGCAAAATTTCCTCCCAAACCCAAATACATTGCGACGGTCATACTGTCCTGACCGACAAATCCATACAAATCTTTATCCGTAAGCTGGGAATCTCCGTCAAGATCGGTGGCAACTCCGGAAATAAGAGACAAAAGTTTTTCGGTGGTCCAGTTGTTTTCATTTATTATTTCGTATAAGTCAGGGAGGTTGTAGTCTTTGGCAATGGATTTATTAAAAAGAACGGCCCCGGTTGCTCTTTTGTCAATAATGGTAATATCGCTGAGCATTGCATACAGTCTGCCGTTGACCGAAAGTCCCTCTGCCAAATTGGTATCCCACCAGGGCATTGTAAAATCAATATAGGGAAGGGTATTTAAATCAAAGAAACTGTTTGACGCAAACAAACCTGTTGACAATTCGAAACCTCTCGGAAAAAAAGCCGAATAGGTGTTGTCTTCTGACAATACCAGATTTTTTATATTATTGACGATTTTATCCTGACTTTCATAGAAAGCATTTATTTCAATATTATATCTATCTTCTATTACGGAATTGCGTCTGTATACGGCATCGTTTAAAGTTTCTCCGCTTTCCTGTTCAGCGGCTAGATCGCCTTCAATATAACTCCATCCGGCTATAGTCCAATGAAGGAAATTAAAATCATATCCCTCATAATCTTCCTGCGGTAAATCGAGCATCGGTTTTTCGGTCATTTGTTCAGCTGTTTCTGTCTCTGTTATAGCGGATTCATCGTCAACTGCAATACCGGAATCCGAACATGAGATGATAACCGGTATCAGCAATAATACAGTTAAAAACAAGTATATTATTTTAATCATAAACTCACTCCTTTAACGATATTATGCAAACTTGTTTATCGGGTTCGATCAAATATTTAATACCATTTCCGGATATTCCGTATATCCGGCAGCAAGAGGTTCAGAACGGCTGCATGTAGTCTGCATTA
>JAQVWU010000215.1 GCA_028709565.1 Eubacteriales bacterium | reverse complement strand
GGTCTCATTGAACTGTCAAAACCCGGTCTGACGTCTATCCCCGTTACGGTGGGTACGCTTCTGGAAGACCGTACCGCCTGGGAAACATTATATAACCCCAAACTGCAGCCCGATTCCCGCCGATATAACATTGAACATATGAAGGCATATGCTGCCGTACAGCATGATGACCAGTCCAGACCTTTCGGTATTCATGTCGGGAGTCTGTATGGCTCGATACGGAATATGCTCGGTGTAGAGGCAATAAGCTATCTGTATGCGGATGACGAGGAATTATATGCGGAGATAATCGACGCGGTCGGAAACATTGCCTATTCGAATTTAACAGTTATGCTGGATTCGGGTTTGCGTCCGGATTTCGCGCATTATTGGGAGGATATTTGCTTTAAAAACGGTCCTCTTGTTTCGCCCGAAATATTCGCAAAATATGTAGGACCGCAGTATAAGCGTATGACCGACTTATTACTGCAGCACGGGGTGGATATTGTTTCGCTGGACTGTGACGGCTGTATTGACAAACTCATTCCTATATGGCTTGAAAACGGCGTTAATACGATGTTCCCCATTGAAGTCGGAACCTGGGGTTCTGAAATAGGTTCCTGGCGGGTAAAATACGGCAGGGATTTACGTGGTGTGGGAGGTATGGATAAACGGGTGTTTGCCATGGATTATGCTGCGATAGATAAAGAAATTGAAAGACTGCTTCCCCTTGTTGAACTGGGCGGATATATTCCTTGTCCGGACCATAGAATCGCCCCCAACGCAAAATGGGAAAATGTACAATATTATTGTGACAGATTCAGAAAAGTTTTTAATAAATAAATCTGTCAAACACAATCATATAGGAATATTATGAATAAGAACAAACTTGTCAAAATATTCTCCAGAATACCTGTAATTGAGACAGCGAGGCTAAAGCTTCGCTGTCTCAGTCAGGGTGATTACCGTGATATGTACCGTTATGCGTGCCGTGAAGATGTCACACGGTATCTTTTGTGGGAACCGCATGTAAGTCCCGAATATACCGCGCGCTATTTAAACCAACTGCAATATCAATACAGCGCCGGTGAATTTTATGATTGGGCTATTGAATTTAAAGAGGACCATATCATGATAGGTACGTGCGGTTTCACCTCGTTTGATATCGAAAACAACCGCGCGGAAATCGGTTATGTCATCAATCCGGATTATTGGGGGAAGGGAATCGCAGCGGAAGCGGTTTTAGCGGTGCTGGGTTTCGGATTCAGGACTTTATCGCTGAACCGTATTGAAGCCAGATACATGATTGGAAACGACCGCAGCCGCCGTGTCATGGAAAAGTGCGGGATGAAGTTTGAAGGTATTTTCAGATCCATGTTGTATGTAAAAGGAAGTTATCACGATATAGGTATCTGCTCTATACTCCATTATGAATATATGAGAGACAGCGATCATGTCAATGCCGATATAAATAAAACCGAAAAAATAAAATCGAATAAACTTCTCGGCTGGTTTAATTTGTAAGGGATAACAAAAATGAATTTCAGACATTTGATTGATTATAATGACATCTCCGGTGAAGACTGGGCCATGCTGATTGATTTGGCTAATGATATTAAAAAATCACCGAATCGGTATACATCCGAATGTAAGACCAAAGTCATGGCAACATTGTTTTATGAACCCAGTACGCGTACACAGTTATCATTTCAAACAGCTATGCTGCGGCTTGGCGGACAGGTAATCGGTTTTTCTGACCCTAAAAACTCTTCCATTGCAAAAGGCGAGAGTCTGCGTGATACTATAAAAATCGTATCCGGATATGCCGATATTACAGTGATACGCAATCCTATAGAGGGAGCCGCATATGCTGCTTCTTTATACAGTACGGTTCCCGTAATTAATGCCGGTGACGGAAGCCATTTGCACCCTACCCAGACAATGACGGATATGTATACGATTGTCAGGGAGAAGGGCAGATACGAAAACCTTACCATAGGTTTTTGCGGTGACCTGGCTAACGGACGCACCGTTCATTCGCTTGCGAAAGCGTTTTCATATTATAAAAACAACACCCTGTATTTTATATCAACCGAGGCTTTGCGGCTGCCGCAATATATAATTAATTTGCTGTCAGACAGCGGCAATAAAATATATATCGTTGATTCTCTCGAAGAACATATAGCTGCATTTGATATTTTATATATGACACGCATTCAGCGTGAGCGTTTTGGTTCAGTTGAGGAATATGAAGCTCAGTCGGGAATCTATATACTAAACTCTGAAAAACTTAAACAAGCAAAAGATGATTTGTTGATAATGCATCCGCTGCCTAAAACAGATGAGATCTCGTTTGAAGTTGATGACGACCCGCGTTCCAAATATTTTGAACAGGCTGAAAACGGTCTTTATATAAGAATGGCTTTGATTTTGCTGCTTTGTGAAAACTACGGTTATAAAATCACACCCCCTGTTTATCCAATGCCTCAGCGGAGATTTTGTTCAAATGCGCGTTGTATTTCCAATCATGAGCGCTATCTTCCCGAAAAAATTAAACGCTCGGGCAGCGGCAGCCTCTGTGAATATTGTGAAAATACAGTTTTGAATTGACGAATTTAAATTCCGCAGATATGTTCTCCGATATCATACAGCAAAGACGCTGCTTTATCTTTGCAACCATCGGGAACCGGCCGGACAAGCATATGCGCCTCAAACGTAAACTCACCTTTATACGAAACGTCATCCAGCGCCTTTTTTATAACATCCCAGTCTACCGTACCGTAATACGGCGCTGTGTGACCGTCGCTGATGCCGTTGTTATCCTGAACATGCAGAACTTTTAAACGGTGTCCTGTTTTTGTTATTTCCGAATATTGGTCTGATTTCTGACAATGAGCGTGGCCGATATCCCAGCATATACCGACGTTAGGCATAGCCAGTGTATCGGTTAATTCGCATAAATCGTCGGCGGAACAGCAATAACGGTTAAATTTTCCGTAATCATTCATGTTTTCGATTGCTATACCCGTATTGTTTTCAGCGGCAAGCTCAACAAAGGGACGCAGCCATTCGACGTTTTTTTGAAGTAATATATCATGGTCGGTGTCCGGTATATTTACAGGATGAAACACCACCCAGTCTATACCTAAAATGCCGGCGCCCGTCAGCGCGCGTCCGGCAGAATCGGCTTTTCGTCGGGATTCAATACTCTCGTCGAACGGGTCAAACACCATAGCATGTGCCTGATGGAATGTAACGCCGTTTGAAACGCCCCATTCGTCAATTTGCTTAACCCAGTCAAGCCATTCATCATTGTAAAATGGCGATTCCGGTGAATGACCCCAATCCCAAAAGTTTATATCGATATAATTGAATCCGGCGGAACGGGTGCGTTCCAATTGTTTGATTACAGAGTTTTTATAACCGTAATCGAAGAAAATATTTAATGAAGTTGCGGGATTGATAATAACATCTCCTTTATTTTTTTATTTATTATATTATAATATTTCATTTATTAATTGTCAATAAGTACAGGGCAAACGGTATATGCCCGAATGCTGTTTGGGAGAACTCCATGAACAATAATACGTCCGTAATAAAAAAGCCAAAAGAAACATTTGCAATAATTCGAATCGCTTTGATTAAATCATTGCTCGTAGTTTTTATCGCTTTTGCAATTATTTTTATACTCAACTTAATGATGCAGTCCTATCTGGACCGTGAAGTCGCCGAAATTGCAAAATTAGCCGAAAAAACCGCCCGGGCGGAAGCTGCGATAACAGAGTCAAACAATGAAGCTGAGATAGCCCGGCTTCGATTTGAAGCGGACAGAGTGAAAGCCGAGCAGGCGGAAGCATTTTACCAAAAATACAAAAATCGCGGTTCATATCAGGATTACGGACAATTTTATGAATTATATACGAAAACCGTTTCTGCGGACATTATGATACTCGGCACATCACATGCTACCCACGGAATAAACCCTAAATATCTAGAAGAAGTCAATACGGATTATAAGTTTTATAATTTTGCATTAAACGGATCCAATCCTACATATTATTATAACTGGTATACCAGGCTTTTCAGGGAAGCGGATTACCCGAAACCGCAGATGATTATTATGAGTGTGGATTGGTTTATGTTTGATGACGGATGGCTGTGGAGACGTTTATCACACGATGACAGTCCTGACCGTCCGGTTGATATAATGCGTAAGCTTAAAGCAACGGAAGTCACCGTTGATACCACCGACACGGAACAGATTGCCGTTGACGACCCACTAAAAACGGAAGACACGGAAAACAGCAAAAAAGAAACAATCAACATATTTGATATAGACGCGGTGCTTGAAAATTTATTCAGCCGTATAGCTGTTATATACGCGCGTGACCGTATCTTTGAAATGCTGGGCAGTTATCTCATACCCGGTTCAGAAAACGCTGATATATCCGATGCGGCCGAATCGGAAAACGAAACTGAAACCGCAAATACAACCGATATATCCGAAGAAATAGCGGAATTTAAATTGCCGGTGTATGAACATCCCTATCTGGTTGACGGTTCGGGTTTTGTTACGAGCGATTATTATCATGGTTATATCCCGTGGGAAAGCGCTTATGCAGGTCATGTCCAGGACGCGGGTTGTAACGATAATCCTTCCCAGATCAGTGATTTTAAAAAAATGCTTGATATATTTGAGGAAGAGAGAATACCGGTTATATTTGTAATGTGTCCCGAATACATACCGGGGCGAAACGCTCCGCAATTCAATGAAAAAAACGATTATCTGATTCAATTGGCAGCGGAATATGGGATACCGTTTCTTAATTACAATACGGATTTAGCATCCGAGATAAACGATGATTACGGTTATTATTCGGATTGGGGTCATATGAATACAAAAGGAAGCACATCGTTTTCCCGGAAACTTGCGGAAGATATAACGGAATACCTGCCGTAACAGATGTTGTTTTGCGGCGGATTAAGATGAAAATGCTCCCCTTATTAATCCAAATACATGTTGAATTCAGGTATTGGATTTATAAGGGGGGTATGTATATTTATGGCAATGTTTATGTTTCGCGTCCCCATTTACTCAGAGAATTTAAAATCCATCCCCGGCTGCCATCGCATAAATTTGTTTTGCATTCTCCGCACTTTCCCGTTACCGTTATGTTCATAGGCTTGTTGCAGACCGGACAGTCTGTATCCGCTTCAAGATCTGCGGATGATTTTAATCCGTGAGAACGTATAAATTCAAGTCTGAACGAGCGGTTGCGATGCGCCAAACGACTGCCGTCCAATAAATTACCTTTAACGGTATCGGTCGTGTAGTCAAGCAAGGATATTTTTGCAAGGACAGTGACGGTATCCGTTTCGTCTTTTGCGATATAATCCGCTATTTTTACAAAAATAACGGTGATATCCTCCATATGATTGATCCGCTGTCCCTCTATGTCTTCCCGAATCTGCTTTTCATGAACGGAAAACAGATTATCGCTTTCATACGGACGCGCGGATAATGCATTGCGGCCGGATATGGCACCCAGAACCGCAAGCAGAATTTTTGAGGCATAATCACGAAATTGTTCACGATTAAAATCCGGATCCGTCTGACGGATTTGGTCAACGACTTTATCCTCGTCTATGTTAACGTCCGTATTTTTTTTCGAGTTTTT
>JAQVWU010000214.1 GCA_028709565.1 Eubacteriales bacterium | reverse complement strand
TATATACCGTTATTTGCGTAGGCGAGTCGGCGTTTGTTAAGGGCGTTATATATTCGATCAAGCTCATCATCGGTAAACGCATATTTTCCTTTGAAATCGGCTATATAATCGTAACCGTCAGCTGACATATTAAACAGAAAATCATTTTTTCCGATTATAACCCCATTTGATTCGCCTGATATGCCGCAGGCGGAAATCATAGCTGTAAAGAATATTAACACAACGGTTAAGAAGAGTTTCAAGGTTTAAGCCTCCGGAAATAGTTATCAGCCTATCGCGTCTATATTGCGCTCCACCGATTCGACTATAACATAATCAGGTTTGTTGTTTTTTACGTAATTCATGTCTATATTATAACCCCACATGTTTTGAAAATATGATTCTCTGAAATTTTCGGCAAAAAACATAATAAGGTTTGTACTGAATGAATCACGGCTCATATACATTGTCGGCAAATCCAGATTGTCCTTTTTAAATACGTGAGTTTCGCTTGTCCAGTGATTTTCGAAATTCATTCTGAAGGGTTTATCATACCCGGTAACCGACACAAAAGATTTCGGACGGACAAAAACCGATATCTCACGTGTCAAATCCAGATTAAATCGAAAAAAGTTCAGCATATCTCCGCCGGGAACCGATTTTCTGAACACATCAAACTCGGTAATCGGGATTGCGGCAGCGGCAGGAAAATCGGGAGATATAAATTCATTCATTATATACTCATATGCGTAATAGGCCCCCAATTCATTCCAATGTGTGTCGGTTTTCTGGTATATTAACGTATCTTCTGTTTTTTTTGACAGTAGAAGTTCGGTTAGATTCGGGAAAATAACCTCCGAATCCTCCATTGCTTCATATAACTGTTCAAGCTTTGAAGTGGCGTTTGAATCTCTGCGGTTCTGCAGCCAGTCAGGCATAGTCTCGGGATATATTGTCGAATGATTGGGCGCTATCATAACGATCAATTTTGTTTCGGGAGAAACTCTTCTGATTTGTTCCAGCTGCTTTTCAAGATTGTTTCGTTTACCGCTGAGCGCGCCGGCGGAATACAGGTTAACACCAAGATAGTCATACATCGTCGCGCTTATGTGAAGATGACCGTCCTTACCCACACATACACCCTTGTCGTTTCGGCTCATGGACTGCGTTATGGTTACCGTAACCGTTTCGCTGCTGTTTTTACCGTCTGCCGAAGCATAAAGTATGATTTCTTTAATCGAAGGGCTGCATTCTATATCAAGCAAAAATATACCGTCATACACGTAATATTCGATGTCGCTTTTCCCGCCTGACGCGTGTATGGTAGCGCCGTCTTCAGCCACACCGGCGATAACCAGACGTGTTCCGTCGGCAAAAGCCTTACCCGTGACAATCGGCGGGGCGCATGTGCCGGGGTCAGGCGCTATCGGTACAAGGGATGTCGGAATCGGGTCGGGATCAACAGAAGGCCCGGTACTGTGACCGGTATTTTCTTCAAACAACTCTTCGTTTTCAGTCTTATTTTCGAGTAACTCGCCCAGTTCTTTTTCACTGATCAAAAACACTGCCTGGTTAGGTTTTAATGTGGTTGTCGCCAGCGCGTCTGTTATAAAACCTTCGGTATATCCGATTGATTTAAATGTCAATGACGTAAACTTGCTTATTTTTTCCAGGTTTTCTGTTCCGTACAGCATCAGATTCGTATATCTGAATTCAGAATCGCGATTCTCTTCGTTTATAACCGTAACATCAAGACCTTCAATATCATTACTTTGATCGACGTACGGCAATTCGTTTTTATATGTAAGTGATATTGTCCTGTTTTTATAACGTGCAGCCGAGTCTATTCTTTCAGCGAATTCCCTGCCTATATCATCGGCAATTTCAACCTTGAACAGGTCAAGGTCCGCAAGATTCAACTCGGCAATATTCAATGAATTAACCGCTTTTACTATTTCGGTATAGGCAAGATAGGCTCCCATGTCCGAAAGCATGGAATCGGTTCTCTCATACAAATCAAATGCGGTATGATTCATGGAAAACAATTCACTTAAATCAACCATTGTTATACGCGTATTCTTTTTTATATAATTATAAACCTGCTCTATACGGTTCTCCCCTGAACGCTGTGTTTTGATTTCAGGGGGCAGTTTATCGCTGTAAACATTCATTTTATCGGGAACGATTACAATTATAAAATCGGTATTTGTTTTTGCGAAAAATGTTCTTTTGGCCTTTACCGTCTTAAGTATCTGCTCCAGCTCATCTTCACTGAATAATGTCTGACCGGTATAATCACCCAGTTCACTGTAATCGCCGCTTGTCTCTTCAAACAACCATCCGTCCTCACCTATAATTATTCCGGTTCCGGTGGTATCCGGTTTGGATTCGCAGGATGATATCACGAATAACGCGAATGGCAGGAGCATAATTATAAACGCAGATTTTATCGCCCTTTTGATTTCCATTGGATGTTCCGTTTCTCCGGCAATAATCCATACGGTACTTGAAAACATTAAAAAACTGAGTTTTTATGCCCTTGCCGGAGGGATAAAAAACAAAATTATAAAAAATCACATAAGCCCTTTGTCGTCTGATGACTGTAAAATGGGATTATGTGAAATTCCGATAATACATTGACTTCAAAGAAAAGCATAAACCACTTATTATTGATTTATATAAGTTCTTTGACTTTGGACTTTTTACCTACTTTATCGCGGAGATAATATAATTTTGCCCGTCTTACTTTACCGTGGCGGGTGACTTCAACTTTTTCTACATTGGGGGAATGAACCGGAAATATTTTCTCCACTCCTATGCCAAAAGAAATATGACGTACGGTAAAGGTCTCTGTAAGACCACCGCCATTGCGCGCGATTACTGTTCCTTCAAAAATCTGAATTCGTTCTCTTGCACCCTCTTTAATCCTGTTGTGAATCTTGACGCTGTCACCGATATTAAATACCGGCGGATTCTCTTTCAACTGCTCGCTTGTAAAAGCCTGAATTTTATCCATATAACGGCTTCCTCCTTGATATTAAGGACATTCGTGCGGAGCATTTGCAGAGGACTGTCCTTTTATTTGTAAATATTGTAAATATACAAAATATACATACAACGTCAGCATTATAACATATTCCGCCTGATATTGCAATGGATTTTCTAATTATTAAAAAAAAATTAAAACAGTTTACACAAATATTTTTTACTCCTCGGAACTATTCGGATCTATTCGGATATCTTATAAAATTTTTCTATTTCTTCGGCATTGCCGAAATCCCGTTCCGATAAGCGCATCGTAAACCTGTCTCTTAACGTATCATCATCAAGCAATTGGCGAATACCGCCATATATCGCTTTACTGTCTATATCGGTGATAATACCCAGTTCTCCGAAATCCAGCTGCTCGGAAGCCGAAAGATAGTCAGTCGCCACAATCGGTTTATACATGATTTTTGCCTCTTCGACCGTTATCGGCTTGCCTTCATAACGCGAAGGCTGTACATAAATATCGCAGTCCCTCATAAAAGGATAGGGATTTTGCTTCGTTCCCAGCAGGATAAACATATGAGCAACCTCTTCCTCAACCGCCTTTGCTTTAATATAATCTATATCTTCTTTATCGCCGCCGCCTATAATATACCACCGTACGTTAATCTCTTCTTTGCATAACACTTTAAGTGCTTCAACAGCTAAATCCAACCCCTTCTGTTTGCTGATACGCGCTATGGTAAGCAGTCGTTTTCCGGTAAACCACTGGTCCGGAAAACTTTCATCCTGCAGCGCCATATTCCAGATGTGTTTCGGGTTGTTAATATTTTGTATTGTAATAAAACGATCTGACAAATCGGGGAATTTAGATACCAAAGTTTCGTTTATCTTTTCGGACACCGTAACCACATTGTCGCATTGTTTAAAATAATTATGATATAACATGTCATCCCGCGGCGGGTTGCCGTATTCGAAATGCAGCCACGCGATTTTCTTTTTGGCTTTTACTTTATCAACCATATAAAACATTGTCCGGTCGCCCCAATAAGCGGCGGCAATATCATATTCGCCTTCCAGTACCGAAAACTTTTGCAGCAGACGACACCATAACCGGTTAGCGATATCCGAACGCTTTTTCGGATTAAAAATTATATTAACAAAATACGGTAATATGCCAAATAACATCAGGGGGTTTTTCTTACAAAAGCAGTTCCATATCGTTTTCACGGCATTTTTTCCCGATAACATAAACATATCGGCATATTGACTGTCGGGCATTTCAATAACATTTATTTCTTTGGGAATACTGCCGTACAGTTCTCCCGTACGTTTTACAAGGAGCAAATCTACATCATAACGGGTATAATCAAGGCAGTTTGCAAAGGAAAGAAAGGATTTTTCCGTTCCTCCGCAGTTCATTATTATGCCGATAATAAGAAGCTTCTTTTTGGGACTCATATAAATTCCTTTTTAGTCTTTTTAGTATTGTTTTACTGTATTTTCTGATTTGAATTATATCATCTCATACCGGAAATGTCAATTTTATTTTAAAAGTTCATCAATAAGTATTGTTAACGTTTCATTTTCATGCTATAATAGCGAGAATACTATTATATAAATACGTATAAATTAATATAAAATGAGAGAAATAGCCGATGAAATACTGTATACTGATACCTGACGGAATGGCGGACTACAAAATTGAATCCCTGCAGCAAAAGACACCTATGGAAGCTGCGCGTAAACCCTATATGGATATGCTTGCACGAACTGCCTTTGCGGGTATGGTGTCAAATATTCCCGATAATATGGTCCCCGAGAGCGACACGGCAAATCTCGCAGTATTGTCATATGATCCCGCTGTTTATTCCAGAGGACGCTCACCCCTCGAAGCGGCAGCGATGGGATTGGAAATGTCCGATAACGATACCGCGCTGAGATGTAATCTCGTTACATTAAGCGATGGCAGTCATTACGAAGAACTTATGATGATTGATCATAGTTCCGATGAAATAACAACAAAAGAAGCGGATATGCTTATAAGCGCGCTAAACAAAGAACTCGGAAACAAAAATATCAATTTTTATACCGGCGTGAGTTATCGCCATTGTATTATTTGGAATGACTCGCCGGATTTTAACGATTTTATGCGTCCGCATGATATACCAGGTAAAACAATAGCTGAATATCTACCCCCCGAACCGTTTTTGACAATGCAAAAAAAGAGTTATGAAATCCTTTCGAAGCATCCGGTTAATATCTCCCGCCGGGAGAGAGGATTACGTCCCGCCAATTCGATCTGGATGTGGAGTCCGGGCAAAAAACCCTCGCTTCCTTCATTCAAGGCAAAGTGGAATCTCGATGCGACCGTTATATCGGCGGTGGACTTAATTAAAGGCATAGGATTGTGTGCCGGGATGCTCATTGTCAATGTTGAGGGAGCAACGGGAAACTTCAATACAAATTATAAAGGCAAAGCGCAAGCCGCGATAAACGCATTTAAAAATGGCACCGATTTGGTTTACATTCATGTGGAAGCACCTGATGAATGCGGGCACCGTGCGGAAACAGGAAATAAAGTTAAAGCGATAGAGTATATCGACGAATTGGTACTCGGTCCGGTATATGATTATTTAAAATCAACAAACGAGCCCTACAAGATATTGATCCTCCCCGATCACTCTACGCCCGTGTC
>JAQVWU010000213.1 GCA_028709565.1 Eubacteriales bacterium | reverse complement strand
ACTTCTTTGAGAACGTTTTGGGACAGATTGGCGATATATATGATTCTGCCGTTTTCGGTATTTCTTATCTGCTGACGCAGGGCCGGAACATTTTCTCCGCCGAGGGTTATTTTGGATTCCGCGGCAACTTTAATATCACCGAAGGAAGCGGTGGTTTTCAGCCACGACATATCGGTTCTCCGACCGTCCGACGATGCCGGGACATCGGAATATAACCACAGTTTCCCGCCGTTTGAGAGATATTCTTTTAATAACGCGCAGGTGCTGCCGTCAAGGGTATAGCTATAGGGTATAATGACATATTCGTATTCGCACAGTCCTACTTTAAGCTTTTTACCACTGACCGACGCCATCTTTGCCATCATGTTTTCGTCCCCCCAATGATAGGGTATCTGGCTGCGCGAAAGAAGGTTGGAAAGGTCCAGCGTATGGCGTTCGAGGTCGGCTATCGAGGCGCCGTCCTGAGGCCGCTTATACTTCATATATGCGCTGTGTATAGGGTGAATGACAAGCGTATTTACCGATTCCCGGCCGAGGGAAAGGGTATAACCCAAATTGTTAAAGAAACGGTTAAAATCACCTAAAACCTCCTGCCACGGCAGATGCTCCGAATAATGAGCCGGATAATCGCGTTTGCGCTGGCCGCGTATGGAATACGGATAAAGATGCTGACACATCATATTGACACCGCCGGCATATTGGAGTTCGGCGATACGTTTAAGTTCCGACGGGGTTACATCCCAGCCGCAGCAGGCGAACATTTCGGAAATCACCTGGCGTTTGCCCAGCTGAGCGCATGCGGAGCCTATCTGTTTGGGAGACAGATCCGAGGCAATGCCGCGTCCGAGATAATCGATTCCCGGAATATGCAGATATTCGTAAAAGGGCATGACGCCGCCGCAGCACCACATTTGTCCGGCAAGAAATGATTCCTCGACGGCGTGACCGGTAATCTTACAGCCGTTTTCCTCACACCAGTCATAGAGCAGTTTTATAAAGTTGTCTGTAAACAATTCATGACACAGCTTGAAATAGTCATAACGGAATTCATCCGCACCGTTAAAATCGATAAAGAGAGCGGGGAGCGCGGAAAATACGCTGTAGTTATATCTCGACTCGAATTCCTGCGGCATTTTGTTGGACCACGGTGTTGCCCAGCGATAATATTGGGGTTCATCGGTGAAAAAACCGGGCATATATTCATTAAAGCCCACACGCACTTTATATATTTCATGGGTGGCGTCGATAAATTTCCTGGTTATATCGGCGTCCATGGTATCAACATAAGAAGCGTCATACTTCTGTCTTATGACATGATATTCATCGGCGGAGACTTCGGCGGAAATTTTAGTGATTTTATTATCGTCCAGCTTATATACACCGAGTATATCATCCCCTGACGGATATGCCTTTTCCACTGAATAATTGAGATATGTGGCATGATTTGCCGGATCTTCCAGCAATAATCCGCCGGCGAAACCCGAAGGCCAGCCGTTTTCGTCATATGACCAGGCTTCCATACCCAGTTTCTTCGCTTCATCCACACACTGTTTTATACAGTCGAACCATTCGTCGGAAAGATATTCGGTCTCCAGTCCCCCGCGGGCATGCATGAAAAAGCCTTTCATGCCCAGACCATGCATGACATTAATCTGCCGGCGAAGTTCTGCCGGTTCCAGCTTGTCGTTCCAGCTCCAGAAGGGCAGACTGCCGTGGGTTACGGCATTTTGTTTTATATCGTTTATCAGATCCATTTGTTTTCCTCGTATTTTTAGTTTTGTTCTTTTAATTGTAATTTGAATTCGATTATTCGATTAAATTCATTTTATCATATTCAAAAAAGACTGTCAAGCAAAATCGACGGCATGTTGTTGGCTTATTTTGCCGCCCGTGAACATCTGGCATTTTCGCTGTCCGCAGTATAATCGCAGTAAAAGGCAAAAAACTGAACTTTTACTTCAAAACTTAACTTAAAAATTAAATCGTATATTTTTTGAGTTCAGTAAGTTCAGAAAATTGGATATAATCTTTCTATCTTGCCTAAAAAAGCGGCTTTATGGATTTAACTGTTAAGCCCGGAATAAATATAAAAAAACCGCCCATGCTGTAACGGGCGGTCCTGATATTATAGATTAACGGCTTTCGCTTACATAAATCGAAACGCGGTTTTGTATTATCTTGGCGGTCTCTTCAGCCGATTTTGAACCGGCGAAGAACGCGGCGGCTTCTTCATTGATTATTTCCATCATATCGGTGTCGTTACGTACGACCTGATTGAGCGAACGGATGAAATTCATAACAACGTCGACATATTCCCGGGTAATCTCCCCTATTTCTATCGACTCATTGCCGATCCACCATGTGCTGGGATATTCGTGGACCTCACCGGTTGCTTCATCGGTCCAGGAATAGGGTTTCATCGCTTCCACCGCCAAAGCTTCCAGTCTTGACAGTTTTACCGGGAAATCATATGTTATTGTGTCCTGATATTCATCGGTAAGAAAATATCGCATAAACTGCCATGCGCCTTCGGAAAGCTTTGTTTTGGCAGACATGGCGAGCTTAAATGACGGAGATATCGCAGAACCATTGCGGTTGTCGGTAGGGAAGCCGATGAAGTTTATCTCTTCTCCGTAGGTGCCCTGCATCAATTCCCAATACTGACGGAAGCTGTTAAAATACTCTACCTGAAGCAGAACCCTGTTTTCGTAATGGGCATTCTGCATTTGAGTCCAATAATCCTCACCCATATCCATACCGTTTTCCATCTCCCAGACGCTCTTGTCGCTCAGGGTCTTGGCGAATTCCAGGATTTGAATAAATCCGTCGCTGTCAAAGCTGCACTTTCCGCTGTTTTTATCTATGAACTGATCGACGGTGATGGTGCATATGTTTTCAAGCATGGCTGACTGGGTAACATCATAAAAAGCCTTGGCATCGGGATATTTATCCAGAACGGCATTGAATTCATCCATAGTCCAGCCGGACGCGCTGCCTACAACCGATTGCTTGCCGGAAACGGTGCGTATCGAGAAAGCGGGTGTGAGTTCATACAACCTGCCGTTGACCGACATCGCATCAAACACATTCTCGAGATATTCGGAACGGTCAATGGACTCGTCTTTTTCAATGTATTCGTTTAAATCGGCGAACAATCCCTTCGCGATATAACTGTCCGTCGGCATATTATAGCCTACCTGTATAATATCCGGAATATTGCCCGCGATAATATCGTTGTTGAGCGCCGTTAAACCCTGCTCATAGTCCTCATCGGTATTATACACGGAATAGTCTTTTATGGTGATGCGGTATTCCTTGTTTGCCCTGTTGAATGCGATGATTGCCGAGCGCGTATTATAATCAACATAAATACCGGCAAGTGTCAGTATATACTTTTCCACAACCTGTTCTTCGGGAACGCGGTTTAAAACTATCAGCTTTTGCTTATAGTCTGTTTCGTCATACACGGTGCAGATGATTTTATCATCGTTAACTACAAGAAAGGCGCCTATCTGATTGCCGTTTACATCGGAATTTATCCAGTTGCACAATTCCACCGATTCCAGCGTATCGAATCTGAATCCGCACAGAGCTACGGAATTATTATAGTAAAAGTCATATGATGACCCTTCGCCGCCCGTCGTCATGCTGTATGCGAAATTTGACGCGCTGCCCAGCGACAGGATATCGCTCAGACTGCCGGTGTCGGGGTCCAGCTTTTTAACGGTGGTCTTATAAGAGGTGTTGTCGTTGTAGATTATAAAGACATTATCCGATGCGTCCACCTTGACGGTGTTTATGTATCCGTTTTCGATTTTAGCGGTGTGCTTGGGTTTGGCGTCCGAGTCCAGTATATAAACACTGTCTTCAATCACAAAATACAGATTGCCTTTGGAATCGGCGGTCAGTGAATTGATATATAAATGTTCACGGTCGGTTATAATATCCTTCAGGTCCAGATTCGACTGCTCTGTGCCGTCCGCCGCATATTTTATCATTGCGAAATTTTCGCTGTATTCACCGGTTTCCTCGTTTACGGTATAGGAGTTAAAAACGGTCCATATGGTTCCGTCAGGCAGCATGGTAAGGGCGGTCATATATGATTCGTTGCTGTCGAAGGTCAGCAGTTCGGTCAGGTCACTTCCGTCCTGGTTCATCGAATACAACAGGTTTTGGGATTTTTCCTCCGAATGTGAATACCCGGTAAAATAAAGCTTGCCATCGGACATAAAAAGGCGATCGAGGCTCAGCGCCTCTTCCGGCATTTCTATAAATTCGGCTTTATACACATGTTTTATCTTGGTCTTTACCGCGTTCTCCCCGGTTTTACAGCCGGTTAAACCGAAGGGCAGCAGCATTGAGAATGCGAGTGCGAAGATAATAATTCTTTGGCGTTTGGTCTTTGTCGGCATAAATAAGTCTCCTTTAATCTCTGTTCCCCTCGGACTGTTTAAGTTTTTTATTTTTTATTTTAGAAATTTTGGCATGATGTTTCGATATAAACGCCAATACACGGTCCTTCGCGTCGGCAATCGTCTCTTTTCGGAGCGGATGGCTTATGATAAACTTTACCGCAGATATGAATATTACCAATCCGGACGCTGCGGCGCATACTATTCTTACAAACAGGATTACCGCGAGGCGGTCTTCGGTAACACCCGCAATATTTTCCCAATAGGGGTATATTATTCGATTCGTTCGCATGGAACGGGTTGTAAGGGAAGCTATGGTTTCGGTCAGCGGCAAAAAGTCATATCTGGCGGAATTATCCAGTATTTCTATATCGGAGATATCGACGTTTATTTTATTTTTGATTATATCATAGGCAAAACCGGATATCGGGCTGGGCAATACGGCTTCATAACAGGATATCGGGGTATCGGGGGATATTTCCTCAAGCAGACCGTATGAAATATATATACGGGGCTTCTCGCCGTAAGCCAGGTCGGACAAACGGTCGGAGACATTATCGCTCTTGCGTTCAGCCACACCGGCAACAACACATTCCTTTCCGGATACACTCAGGCTGCGCCCCGCCACATCGAAGGAACCGAAGAGCTGCCACGCGGCGTCGGTATCCAGGACAACCCTGTCGTACATCAGATCGTCAGGCGAAAAAGCGTAACCGTTCACGAATTTCATGGTATGAATCCGAAAAAAATGTCCGCCGACCGCGGTTACCGATGCGTCAATGCTGCCGCGTTCTGTCCGGGCGCCGAGACGTGTTTCGGTGCTGTACGCGTCAATCCAGAGTTTCGATGACGGATTTGAAGGGGTTACCGACGCTTCGGTCAGCGACGAGTCTACCGAGGCTCTCAGCTGCGGCAGACGGTCTTCGGTAAAAGAAGCGTCAACCGAAATAAAACAGGATATCTGGGCGCAGTCGATATTGCTGCCCTCACCCCATCTGTCCGCCGCCTGCTGGGATATCATACCCTTTTCTATTGAAGAGGCAAGCACGCCTGACAGTAAAAACACTGTAAGCAGCAGCGAGACGGTGATGACGAGGAAAATCTGACGTTTTCTAAAACGTATGTTTCTCATGCTCATGATTCGATGAGACGGATTTGCATGCCGGCGGTAACCGGTTCGGTTGAGGCGGTGATTACAAAGTCACCGTATGTAATGCCCGTTACGGCGGTTGATGTTTCATCGGACGCGATAACCT
>JAQVWU010000212.1 GCA_028709565.1 Eubacteriales bacterium | reverse complement strand
AAGCCTTGCCTACGAAAACAATATTGTATTGACTGATTTGACATTCATAGTGGAATCGGGCGATTATCTATGTATAGTCGGTGAAAATGGTTCAGGCAAAAGCACATTGGTTCATGCTTTACTGGGATTGAAGAGAGTTTCATGCGGAAAAATCGAATATGGCGACGGACTCCGCCAGACAGAGATCGGTTATCTGCCGCAGCAGACTAAAACGCAGAAAGACTTCCCCGCTTCTGTATACGAGGTTGTATTGTCCGGGTGTCTGAACCGCCGCGGATTACGTCCTTTCTATTCATCTGCCGAACACGAAAGCGTCATGATAAACCTGAACAGGCTCGATATAACATCGCTGAAGCGCCGTTCATACAGCGAGATCTCGAGGGGACAACAGCAGCGGGTATTACTTGCAAGGGCATTGTGTGCAACTAAAAAGATGCTTCTGCTTGATGAACCGGCTGCCGGATTAGATCCGGTTGCTGCCGCCGATTTATATCAGCTCATAACAAACATTAACTCTTCAGGCATTACCGTCATTATGGTTTCTCATGATATAAACAGCGCCGTAAAACATGCTTCGCATATGCTCCACCTGACAAATAAACAGGTGTTTTTCGGAAAGACTGATGACTATATCCAAAGTGATGTCGGTCATCGTTTTTTGGGAGTTGAAGACAATGGATAATTTGCTTAATTTGTTTGTCGATATGTTTTCATATCCTTTTATGGTACGCGCTATTACGGTTGGATCATTAATCGCTCTATGTTCCTCACTGCTCGGTGTCAATCTTGTACTGAAGAGATACTCCATGATCGGCGACGGGTTATCTCATGTGGGTTTCGGTTCTTTAGCTATTGCCGCCGTCTTAGGTATTGCGCCTCTTAAGATTTCTATCCCTGTTGTTATGCTGGCAGCATTCCTGTTGCTAAGGATAAGCGAAAGCAGTAAAATACAGGGAGACGCTGCCATAGCGCTAATTTCGGCAGCGTCTCTCGCAATAGGTGTTATGGCTGTATCACTAACCCCGGGTATGAATATAGATATCAATAATTATATGTTCGGAAGTATTCTGGCAATAAGAAAAGATGAAGTATGGCTGTCTATAGGTTTTTCGGTTTTGGTAATATTATTATATATATTATTTTATGATAAAATATTCGCCGTTACTTTAGATGAAAGTTTCACCCGCGCAACAGGCGCAAAAGCCGGATTGTATAATATACTCATCGCAATGCTGACCGCTGTTACCGTTGTTTTAGGTATGCGGTTAATGGGCGCTCTCCTAATATCCAGTCTGCTGATCTTCCCGGCTCTTACTTCAATGCGTTTGTTCAAGAATTATCGTTCGGTAGTAATATGTTCAGCTGTGTTATCGGTTACCTGTTTTTTTAGCGGTATTGTAATATCATATGTATATGCCACACCTGCCGGTGCCAGTGTGGTCATTGTTAATTTATTTATGTTCATATTGTTTTCATTGCTGAATTTTGTGTTTCGCAGAAGAAATCCTATAATTTCAAAAACAAAAAACATGCCGGACCCAAATTAATCGGTCCGGCTTTTTTATTCAATAGGCTATTCCCTAGTATATACAAAATTTAATCTGCCAATCGGCGCCGCATCACCTTTTGTGTAAAAGTCCTCCATGCGGGTCACTTCCGTTCTGGAATCCAGCCACTTGAAACGCAGTTTATAATTATTATTGTCAGGCAGATTTAACAGGACTTTCGGAATCTTTAATACCAGTCTGCTGCCGCTGTAATTATAATCAATCAATGAAAATATTTTGAATGTATCAGCTTCTATCGTTCTGGAATTCTCTGTACACCGCGCTATACAGGTTGTTGAATCGGAAAATTGATAGGTGTTTACCAGATAGTTGTAACCGTAAAAAGTTGGTCGGGTTTTATCATCCGTATCTATATCTATAAACAGATTCATCCAGTTGCCGTTGTAATTAAATTTTTCAATCGGAGCAGCAGTCTCGGCAGTAAATATCAACTCATCGCCGTTGTCGGTAACCGTAGCCCCGATTATTTCGTTTCTGCCGCTTTCGTTTTTATAATACGAATCGTATCCCTTGTTGCCGCGCTTAAAGCCGCCGCGAGGAAAATCCTTATATCCGATTGTTTCATTTAATCCCGCCGAAACGGTGGGCGATGTCCCCTTATATCTGCGTACATATGATATGAGCTGCATATAATAGTTGTCAAAATAACCTCCTTTCATGGGTTCAATATCACGTGAATATTCAATATCACAGCAATCAACAAACAGCAGAGGACGCTCCGCTGTTCCCTGCCAGCGCCCCGCAATCCATTCGTTCCATCCCGTGACGAAAACATATGGCGGGTCGGCTTCAAGCGCGCGCTCCCATTGTTCGGCAAAGTTATAACCGTATTTATATGCGCATTCGCTTTTATCGTTTTCGCCGTTATGAAATGAACGGCCGCAGTTTGCTTCTTCACCATACATGGCGGAGTCGCCTAATCTTATCTGTGGGTGTTGAGCGACTGATACGTTTATTATTTCTTCTTCACCCCGCAGATTTTTCATTACGCGCTGAGGACGGATAAAATCCATCCACGGCCAGCCGCCGAGTTTTGTGGCTTCATTAGGCCATTGCGAAGCGCGTATGGTGAAAAAACCCCTTACCTCCGGCGAGCAGTCGTCCGCTGCTGCTATAATTAAAGGGTTACCGTCCACATAAAACCATGAGTCGCCGCAATAATCTACGGCGTATATCTCCTCATAGATTTTCTGCGCTGTTTTACCCGACGCCGTATTGGTATAGAAAACAACTTTGGGCGTATTCCAACCTGCAGACCGGTATTCTGACAATAAACGCATCATCATTTTGGCGTTCTCTGTATAGGTAACGGCGTTTGTCGTGTCAAAAACCAAAAAATCTATATCGGCAATCGTCAGCATTTCAACATGACGCCGCATTACCCATTCGTCGTCGGAAAAGTAATAACCGAATAAAGGTTCTCCCCAGTGATGCATGACAGAATATTTGCCCCATACATCCGAGTCCGGTTTATAGCCGGCTTTCGGGTCTGCTGACAGGATTTTTGATATATCCAGCGGGCGGTAATCCGACGTATGTTCGCCGTTCCATAAAAAATAGAACATGCCGACATATCTGCCTTCTCTCTTTTCACCGGTTTCACAGACGCCGGGAAGCGTTCTTCCCAGGTCATCGGTTGCTTCATAAAGATTAGATTGTTTATACATATTCGTTTTATTCATTTACGATAATACCCCCGGTATATGACTTTAATGTTTAAAATGACGTTTGCCGGTAAACACCATGGGAATCCCGTATTTGTTGCAGGCATCTATAGAATCCTTGTCCCGTATGGATCCGCCCGGTTGAATTATCGCGGCAATACCTGCCTGCGCAGCCGCTTCCACACAATCATCAAACGGAAAGAACGCATCTGATGCCATAACCGATTTTGCGGCGTTATCTCCGGCATATTTTATCGCGAGCTCCAGGGCGGTGATACGGTTTGTCTGACCGGGGCCGATTCCGGTCGTAGCGCCGTCTTTAACCAGTACAATACCGTTGGATTTTGTATGTTTGACCGCTTTCATACCGAATATCAGGTCATTCATCTGGATTTCCGTAGGTTTTTTTTCGGTCACAACCCTAAGTTCTTTATCCAGTAATTCCGTGTTCAATTCCTGAACAAGAAGACCTCCCGCGACTTTCTTAACATCAATCATATCGGAGCGATTCGGGAGCGATATGTCTGGTAAACACATTATACGGACATTCTTTTTCTTTTCCAATACCGTCAGCGCTTCATCGGTATATCCGGGCGCTATAATAATTTCAACAAAAATTTTATTTATTTCTAATGCTGTCTCTTTATCTATAACGCGATTAGCGGCTATTATTCCGCCGAATATTGAAACGGGATCCGCATTATGCGCTTTTACATAGGCTTCATAGATACTGCTGCCCGTCCCTATACCGCATGGATTCGCGTGTTTTACAGCAACGACACATGGTGTATCATCAAATTCTTTGATTGTGTCCAGCGCGCCGTTTGCATCGTTAATATTATTAAAAGAGAGTTCCTTGCCGTGCAGCTGAACCGCCGCGGTGATGGTCCCGTTGTTATTATTACCGATTTCACGGTAAAAAGCTGCCTTTTGGTGCGGGTTTTCACCGTATCGCAGTTCCTGATTCTTTTCATATGTCAGTGTCAGACTGTCCGGAAAGATTGATAAGCCGGTTTCCTTACGAAAATAGTCAGCGATAAGAGTATCATATGCCGAGGTATGTTCGAAAACTTTGTACGCCAGCTCGAGTTTCGTTTTCTTGGTTATCTCTCCGTTTTGTTTTAATTCGGAAATTACTAAAGGATAGTCAGCGGGATTAACGATAACCGCAACATCCTGCCAGTTTTTCGCTGCCGCCCGCAGCATTGTCGGACCGCCGATGTCTATGTTTTCGATTATTTCCTCCCGGCTTGCTCCTTCTCTTAACAACACATCCCGAAAAGGATACAGGTTTATGGCAATTATATCAATCGGTATTATACCCAAACCGCTTAGTTGTTCCATATGTTCGGAATTATCGCGAACGGCAAGTATACCCGCGTGTATAGCCGGATGCAGTGTTTTCACGCGCCCGTCAAGACATTCCGGAAAACCGGTTACATCCGAAACGTTTGTTATCGGTAACCCCTTGTCGGATAACGCCTTGGCTGTTCCGCCCGTAGACAAAACCTCATAACCTAAAGAAATGAGTTCATGTGCAAAGTCAAAAGCGCTCGTTTTATCGGATAAACTAATTAAAACACGTTTTTTCATCAGCAACAGCTTCCTTTCTAAAAAATTACAATACTTATTCTTTAATCTGTACTATATTGTCTTCAATATAAAGCCTGTCGGAACAGAAAAGATTCACGGCTTCAGGCAGAATAACCCATTCAGCTTCTTCCATAACCCTGCGCTGCAATGTTTCCGGTGTATCGCCTTTACAGACAGGCACGGCCTTTTGCAATATGATAGGACCGCCGTCGGTTACCTCTGTTACATAGTGTACGGTGGCTCCCGTAATCTTCACTCCTGAATTTAAGACGGCGATATGCGTACGCAGTCCGTAAAATCCCTTACCACAAAAGCTCGGGATTAATGACGGATGCACATTTATCATTCTATATTTGTATCTGCGAATCAATTCATCATTAAGAATATAGTTGAAACCGGCAAATACAACCAGGTCTGTATTGAATCTGTCTAAAGTTTCTGCTATCGCTGCGGAAAAGGATTCTCTGTTTTTATAAAGAGTTCGGTCTATTACACATTGTTGTATATTGTTTAACCGGGCTCTTTCAAGCGCGTAAGCTTCGGGGCTGCTTGACAAAACAAGCCGAATGCGCCCGCGGTTTATTTTGCCGTCATTCTGTGCATTAATCAGAGCTTGAAGATTTGTACCTCCGCCTGAAACCAAAACTGCTATATTTTTCATATCGTAACCTAATCGCTTACTTTTTCCGGAATACAGACTGGATAATTACCCGAAAAACAGGCGTCGCAGTATCCGATATTCAAATTTAAAACAACATGCTTAATCACGAGAACAAGAATCCTTGGTCAATTTATTTTTTAGCATTTTAACCATTTTCATTATAGTACAAAAAACGATTTTTTCAAGTTTTTTTACGGGTTCATACGATATTAATGTAACGAAAAGTAGA
>JAQVWU010000211.1 GCA_028709565.1 Eubacteriales bacterium | reverse complement strand
CTCGCCTGCCGCAAGGTTTGCCTTACCGCTGAGCGGCAGACCCTTAACATAAACATTATCGTTTTCCATATAAAGCACCTCGTCTGAAAGGAACATATCGATGGCGGCTCTGAGCGCGCTGCTGTCGCCCGCGAGTATCTCAAGCTTGTTCCCGTTTATTTTAACAGAATATTTAAAATTCCCGACCGTACCGAGCGCTACAGAAATGTTACGGTTGGTAATGCCGACTGTAATTTCAGGCGCGTTCATATCAGGTTTAGCACCTGTTTTGAGCCAGTCGGTCTCGAGCTTAAAGCTAATGCCGGTTTTTTCTTCGAGCGAACGGCGGAAAGAAATCACCTCGTTAACTAAAAGAGTGTTGGCTTCTTCAGCTCTTATGATTTTATATAATGCTTTACCGTTCTCGGCAATCATCAGCGGAGCAGCTGCCGTAATTTCGTTCGTATCTGCAGCCTCAGTTCCGATCCCATTGCTTTCATCGCACGATAAAAGTGATATCGAGAATGTTGTGAGGACACAGATGAAGGCCGTCAATATTGATTTATTCATTAATAAACTATGCTTAATTCAATTAAAATCAAGCTTTTCCGTAAGCTTTGCGACGGCGTTTTCAAACTGTTTCTCTCTGCCTGCGACCGCAGAGGTGAAATTGCTTTTGTTGTTCCAGATCATATCCCCGATAACGCCGTTGGAGAAGCCACCGAAGGACTCCGCGAATATCTTACCCAGGTCGAATACTATGTTCGCGCGGAGCATATCAAAAATCACTGTCTGACGCTCGCCCTCATCCTGATTGTACTTGACCTTATAAGCCTGTTCGAATACGACGGGAGTGACCTGTCTGTGTCCCTCGGAGGAGAGGCATTCAACGAGCGCGGAGGCTTTTTCGGTAGATTCGACAATAAGCGGTATTGCAAAGAGAGTAACGGCATTTGTCACCGACGCGTGGTAATCCGGTTCAAACTCTTCGACTTTAGGCTGAGGAATAAAGCCGTAATCGATTTCGGAGGCGCGCAATCCCGGTTCCGAAACGTGTCCGAGCGGGTAGATGTAGAAGAGCACGCGTCCTTCGTCGAAATTCTTGGGTTCATCGCCGGTGGGATTCTTGTACGCCGAATCTTCAGAGAACAAATCAAGATATTTTGTAAGTATCGTTATGGTGCGTTCACTGTAAACGTCATCGGATATCTTCGGCATGCCTTCCCCGTTGTGGTCGATGAAGCGGGAACCGGTGCCGTAATACAAAGTCTGTATCTGGTCGTTGGCGATCATGAGACCGTATTGGTCGGCGTCGCTGCGCTTGCCGTCGCTGTCAAGGTCTTTGTACATGTCCTTGATCATCCCGTGCATCTTCTCTATCGTCCATTTGCCGCCGAGCACGATATCATACGGATCCTCAAGGTGATAATTGTTTACCATATCGCGGTTGAAGAACACACCGGACATGCGCGCGAGCGCGTTGAAGGATATATCGCCCGCGAGGCAGTATGTGTAACCGGTCTTGAGCGTGCATGCCTGTATCGCGGAATCATAATACCACGGGCTCGCCAGGTCGATATATTCGGTGTCGTTGAGATTCATGAACATACCGCTCGTTGCCGCGGTCGCAATACGCATACCGTAGGAGGCCATGAGATCATAAAAGTTATCTCCCGACGCATTCTGCTGAGATACCGCGTCCATGACCGCCGAGCCGTATGCCGCGGCATTGCGTTCGCGCTGATCCCATATGAGCTTAACGCCGAGACGTTCCTCCACGGTGAGGTTGCGCGAATATACCGCCGAGTTTACGATTTCACCGGTGTCCTCTTCTACAAAAAACTCACCCGCGTCCCATGAGTTCCAGCAGAAGATATTGCATATTGCACCGTCAAAATCCAGGTTATCCGGCAGCTGATCGGGCATGAATTCTGTCTCCGCGGCGGTTTCTGCCAAAACCTCGGCAGTTTCTTTTCCGGTGTCCGCCTCGTTCATGCTCTCAGAGCAGCCGATAAATACCGACGTGAGTATTAGCAATGCAATCAGTACTGATAATATTTTATCGGTTTTATTCATCATTTTACTACACTTGAAACGGCATTGATTATACAATTCTGGGTAACGATTACAATCAGCCGCCGACTCCTTTTATTTAATGTAAAACTATTATGACCGCATTATAGCATTCCGGTGTGTATGTGTCAAGTGTATCTCAATAAAATACAATGAATTATATTATACTCAATAACAATGGACATTTGTTTACAATTGAGTCATGTAATAATGGACATATAGTAGATATTTTTGTATATTATATTATATACTCACAATGATAAAAATTATGAGAATTGCTTATTATGAGAATTGCTTATAATGATATTTATAAAACGGAGGAACGGATAACGCGCCCTTCTGCAGCGTCGGACGCCGATGTCCGGGTATCAGTGATGAGAGAAAATATAAAATTTTTTAATTGCCTTTATTTTATGCGCGATAACATCGGCTCCATGTCAAAGACGGAGCGCGTAATCTCTACGCATATCCTGCGCGATCCTTCCGCTATAATCACAAAGACATTGGGTGTGCTTTCCGGAGAGATGGGCGTCTCGGAGGGCAGTATTATAAACTTTGCCAAGAAAATAGGCTTCGACGGTTTCAGCGCCATGAAGCTCAATATCGCTCAATGCGTCACTCCGGTCAACAGTCATGCCGCCGCCGCGGTCTCCCCCGACGACGGAGCAAAAAAAGCGGTAAAGCAGGTCATGGACAACCTCTTTTACGCTTTCAAAGCAACCTACGATATCCTGGACGGAGCCGCCCTGCAGCAAGCCGCGCAGATGATATTGACCGCCTCGGCAATCGAGATATACGGTGTCACATCCTCCGCTATGCTCGCCAATGACACCGCATACCGTATGATGAAGCTCGGTCTGCCGGTCAAGGCGGTAACCGATCCGCTCATCTGCCCGATATCGGCGATAATGCTCAATCAAACCTCCCTTATCATCACCATATCAGCCTCGGGACGCACCCATGACCTTGTACGCGCGATAAATATCGCAAAGGAGCAGAAAGCGGGTGTGATATGTATCACCAGCGACGCGAACAGCCCGATATCCAAGCTGAGTGATATAATGCTGCTTACCGGAACCTCCGGCCGGCTGGTGGATAACTTCTCAAACGACAC
The DNA here is from genome assembly GCA_028709565.1 of Eubacteriales bacterium. Taxonomy (GTDB): domain Bacteria; phylum Bacillota; class Clostridia; order Oscillospirales; family CAG-272; genus JAQVWU01. Next base: position 2,554 of record JAQVWU010000211.1, on the reverse strand, counting down.
AAAAATAGTTCAGCTTTTCCTCATTGAAGCGCTCTGCTCGTATATAGCAGCCCTTCGTAAAGAGCAGTCACTGTTCTATCAGCAGCGCATAGATCAAATCTGGCAGGAGTATTATCAGCATTGACAAATAATAATTGACAAATAATAATTAATGATAACTAAGAAGGTTTTTTCATGAACAAAGTTTCCGGAAAGAAAAGCAGATGGATGATTTTTTTTGGTATTTTATGCTGTCTGGTCTATTTCGCCGGCTACATGACCCGCATTAACTACGCTGCCGCACTCGTTGAGATTATGAGCGACCTAAACATTTCAAAACAACTTGCCAGTATGGCGGTGACCGGCAGCTTTATCACCTATGGTGTCGGTCAGCTCATCAGCGGAATACTCGGTGACCACATACCTCCGCGTTATGTAATCGTTGAAGGACTCATCGGAACCTCACTTCTCAATCTTGTAGTGCCCGTAATGCCGAATATATATTTTATGACTGTGTTATGGTGTTTCAACGGCTTCTTTCAGGCGATGCTCTGGCCGCCCCTTGTGCGAATGATGGCGGAGAATCTTGATGAGCGTCACTACAACGCCGCCTGTGTATTTGTTTCAGCCGCAGCGTCGACAGCCACTATATTTGTATATATGCTTGCTCCGTTTTTGATCTTGCTTCAAGGCTGGCGACTCGTATTTATCTTCTCGGGCGCGGTCGGTTTGCTTGTATCAATAATATGGCTGTTAGGAACGCGTTCCGTCGCGAGTAAAAATACAAGAAAAAATGATAAAACCGCTGAAGACAACGGCGACGGCAGAATGTTTAAAACCGCGATAACCTCAGGTCTTATATCGATAATGATTGCAATCATTTTACAGGGTATATTGCGTGACGGTATAGGTACATGGATGCCTACATACTTTAAAGAGGTTTATTCGCTTGACAATGCTTCTTCGATACTTACTGCGGTCATCCTGCCGATTTTCAGTATTATCAGCGTGTCGGCTGCCTCGGCGCTTCAAAGACTCGTCAAAAACGAGCTTGCCTCCGCCGCTCTGCTCTATTTAACAGCCTTCGCCGCCGTTTTAATCATGATATCCTTCTTTTCGTCAAGCGTTCTGCTCTCCGCACTGTTAATGGCGGTTATAACAGGCTGTATGCACGGAATTAACCTGATGCTCATCAGCCGTCTGCCGCTACATTATAAAAAATACGGCAGAGTGTCCACCATTTCCGGTGCACTCAACGCATGTACTTATATCGGCAGCGCAATCTCCGCATATGGTTTCGCATACCTTTCCGGTCGCTTCGGTTGGCGCTTCACTGTAATCTTATGGGCGGTCACGGCCTTCGTCGGATGCGTGCTCTGTGTTATAAACATCCGTCGTTGGGCTACATTCACCTCACAATAAAGCAATTTAAACCGAACGCGACCGGAAATGAGGATGCTGTGCAACCGCTCATATATAAAATATAACCATGATCAATAAATATAACTGTGAACCGAAAAAGTGTGATAATATAACGCCGTAGAAAACAGGTCAGACCAATTGCTGCGCATTTTTGATGTCCGTTCGGTATTGTTAACACTTATGTCGCACAGGGTTAAAAAGACGGTGATATTTTAATGCAGGATTATCTGCGGAAGATTTATTAAACAAAAAAACAAAGAAACAAAGAAACAAAGAAACAAAGAGGAAACCCCCATGATAAAAAGACCGATTGCGCTGATAATACTGTTTGCTATGTTTTTTGCCTATGCCTGCGGCGGCGAAGCGGAGGTTGCGGATCCGGATAACGCCGTTTTTGTATCCGCCGAAGCGGAGACGGCGCCGGAGAAGCTGACCGACGGTCTGCCCGACAAGAACCTGGACGGATGGGAGCTCAGCCTGCTCTCCCATCACGACCATCTGAGCAACGAGTCCACCATATACGCCGAAGCGCTCGGCGGCGAGGTTATCAACGACGCCATCTACAACCGCAACACCAGACTCGAGGAGCGCTTCAACTTCACAATGACCCTGACCCCCGGCAACGGCTGGGCAACCGACTATAACATGCTCAAAAACAGCGTGCGCTCCGGTTCCCGGGACTTTAACATGAGCTTTCTGCTGCCCTACGCCACCTCGGGCAACATCGTGCTGGACGGCTATCTCTACAATATGCTGGCGGTGGAATACCTCAATTTCGATCAGTCCTGGTGGCACAACAATGTCAACGATATGTTCACCTTTCACGGGTAACTGCCCTTTGTCTCCAGCGACTGACTGCTCAGCTCATATCAGCTCATATCAGTATGCCAATATTCTTATCTTCAACAAGATCATGCAGGAAAACTACGGCACTGACAATATCTATGATTTAGTGCGCTCGGGCGGCTGGACACAGGATAAATTCAGGGAGATTATCGGTGTCTATTCCAACGACATAAACGGCGACGGCAAATATGACGTTGACGACATGTACGGCTTCGCCACCAACTTCGGCTATCACGCCATTACCTGGGGCTACGCCGCGGGGGAGATGGGTGTCATACTGTCGGACGAGGGCATCTCGCTGGGCTAC
>JAQVWU010000006.1 GCA_028709565.1 Eubacteriales bacterium | reverse complement strand
TCTCTTTTTCTCTTGTTGTTCGATTTTCAAGGACCGGTGCTGCCGACGGATACCCTTATTCGGAGACCCTCTTTGGGGCAGCTTTGATAGTATACCATGTTTCTTTACTTTTGTCAACACTTTTTGAAATTTTCTTTTTTTATTTTTTTTTGCTTTGTTATTAAACTGCCGGAAGAAAACTTCTCCCGGCAGTCCTGTGCTAACTCATCATCGCCGTTGTTTATTCTTCGGTTTCTACCGCAGTTTCTTCTGTGATTTCTTCTTCTGACTGAACCGCCGATTCCTCTTCGAATTGTTCCCCGACTTCTTCTTCTGATTGTTCTTCTTGTTCCTCGGCTTCTTCATATTGATCTGCCGATTCCTCTTCGAATTGATCCGCCGATTCTTCTTCTAATTGTTCTTCGGCTTCTTCGGCGTTGTAACGCTCTTCATCCGTAAGGACGCGCATTGACAGGCTTATTTTGTGATTCTCCATATCAATATCAATGATTTTGGCATTGACAATCTGTCCGTTTTCAAGTACATCGGAGGGCTTGTTGATTTTCCTGTCAACAATCTGAGAGATGTGGATAAGTCCGTCCGCGCCCGGTACCACCTCGGCAAACGCGCCGAAGGGCATCATGCTCACAATTTTTACCTGCGCAATATCGCCTATTTGATATTTGGAAGTGAATATTGTCCACGGGTTGGTCTCTTCCGTCTTATAACCGAGCGAAATGCGCTTGGCTTCCGGATCGAATCCCTTGACATAAACTGAAATTACATCACCGACCGAAACAATCTCGGAAGGATGCCGTATGCGTCTCCACGATAATTCGGAACTGTGGACCATTCCGTCCACTCCTCCCAGGTCAACAAAGGCGCCGTAACTGGTCAGCGATTTAACTACGCCTTCATATTGTTTTCCTTCTTCTATCGATGCCCAGAACTCCGCTTCCTTTGCTCTGCGTTCTTCGCGCAATACCACTCTGACCGACGCTACGGCGCGGCGGCGCTGTTCGTTAATTTCGATAATGCGTGCTCTTGCGACAGTGCCGACAAGGGTCGAAAGATCGCCGTCCCTGCCCATGCCGGAATGGGAAGCGGGAACAAATATTCGCAGACCTTCAAGCAGCATTATCATACCGCCCTTTACGACATCGACGAACTTGCCCTCAAGAATCGTTTCGTTGTTGTAGGCATCGACGATTTTTCTCCAGTTGATTACATTTTCAATTCTCTTGCGCGACAGGGTAGCGACTCCGTCAAGGTCGCTGACTTTAACCACAATAGCTTCAATTTCATCGCCCACATGATAAAGTTCATCCAGCTTTAAAGTCTGGTTATCGGGTATCTCCGCATAAGGTATGATGCCCGTTACCTTGGCTTTTAAATCGACATGAATTTCACCGGGTGTTATCGATGTGATAATTCCCTTTACGGTTTCTCCTGTATTTAAAGTTTTTAAAGAATTTTCCAGCATGTCGGCAAAATCTTCGGTACCTTCACCGATTTCGGTTACATTTTTTTCGTTTTCGTTCATATGATTGATTACCTCCTCTATAATACTGCTCGGAGTCGAGGCACCGGCAGTTATTCCCACGTATATGGGAGCGGAACAATCTCCCTTATGTGGCATCAACAAATCCAACGGAAGCTCTTTTTCGCTTTCCACTAAAAATGTTTTTCTCCCGGAACGCGTACGCTCCGTGTTTTTCACGGCGATATTATAGAGTTTGTTTGTGTTTGAACTCTCTCGTCCGCCAATTACTAACATTATGTCCACATTTTGTGATAAATCGTATGCTTCTTGTTGTCTTATTTCCGTGACACTACATATTGTATCAAAAATAAATGCTTTTGTACAGTCTTTTTTAATAATTTCTTGACAAAATTTCCACTCTGTCAGATTTTGGGTCGTTTGCGACACCATTAACAGCTTTTTTTCACTAAATGCCGCTGCGTTTGACTCAATCAGCTCCCGGAGTTCGTCCGCTCCGGAACAAACGGCAACGCCGCCGGCGGCATAACTGGCAATGCCGCGAACCTCCGGATGGTCTCTGTCCCCGATAATTATTGTGAGCGAATCGGAATCGGAGTTTTCGGCAACGATCGAATGGATTCGCTTTACATTAACGCAGGTACAGTCCTCAACAGAAAAGAATGGGTTGGATTTTTCATAATTTTTAAGTTTTTCGCTCACCCCCCGGTCAATACCGTGGGTTCGTATGACAACGGTTGAAGGATTATCCACCCCCGTCCCGCTGTAAATCCGCTCAAGGTCCTCTTCGGCAATTACGGCGACCCCGCGTCTGTCCAGTTCCCGGATTACATGCGGATTATGTATTAACTTGCCGAAAGTATAAATACGCCGTCCGCTGTTTTCCGCCAGAGCATATACGCTGTCTACCGCCCTCTTTACACCGAAACAAAAGCCGGCGTTAGGCGCCCTTTTAATTATTATACCCGTCCGTTTCGCCTCCTTTTAAGCCGATTAATCGAATTTAACAGATTTTTATATATTTTCAGCATTATCGATCATGCCGATTATATTTGTGAATACCGTTTCGGTTACACGCCGGTACTCTTCGGGATTGCCGGCGGTCATATTAAGCGATTCAAACGGTATCGCTTTTCCAATTATGACATGCGTTTTTTTAAACGGACGCAGTTTGAATCCCTTTGTATAAATTGCCACGGGGAGTATTGCCGCATTGGTCCGCCAGGCGAGCATACCCAGTCCGTGCTGCAGCGCGGTCTCCCGGGGGTGTATACCCGGCCGCCGGTGACCCTGCGGATAAAATCCCACCGCTTCACCGTTTTTCAGTATCTCTATGGTCTTTTTCATAGCCGAAACATCGCCGCCGCCGCGTTTGACGGGAAAAGCCCCCAACGCGGTAATAAGGCGCCCCAGCAAAGGGACTTTGAAAAGCTCCGCTTTGGCGAAAAACCGTACCTGTCTCTTTACCGAAGCGGCCAGAATCACCACATCCTGGTTTGACAAGTGATTGGAACATATTAATAAAGGGCCCGCGGGGGGTTCATGTTCTCCGCCGGTTACCCGCATACGGTAAAACCGGCGGACAGCAGGCTGAAAAAGCCTGTACATTTTCGTATAAAAGCCGGTTGACATATACGGAACTTCCTTATTATATATCTTATTTATATTTTTTGTTTTTTAATATTTTGCATATCTTCCTGTCCGCCGTCTCGACAGCCGCGGCCAGTGTTTCCGCCGGGGTCATAAAGCTGCTGTCGATTGTCACGGCATCCGAAGCTGCGGCGGCAGGGGCGGCGGCGCGTGTACTGTCTTTGAGGTCGCGCTGTCTCATATCGCTGCGTACCGTATCCAGCGTTACATTCTGACCCTTTTCGGACAGCTCTTTATAACGGCGCATTGCTCTGACCTCTTCCGAAGCGGTAAGATATATCTTCACATGGGCATCGGGCAGAATAACCGTACCTATGTCCCGTCCGTCCATTACAACATCGTTTTTCGCCGCGATTTCCCGCTGAAGCCCCAGAAGAAACGCCCTCACCGGAACATGAGCCGATACATCTGAAGCAAAACGCGATATTATATGCTCGCGTATTTCTTCGCTTACATTTTCACCGCAAAGATAAACCTGCTGAACTCCGTCCGTATAGGCAATATCCACTTTTATCTGATTTAATATCGCGGCAACCGCCCGCTCATCGCCCGGGTCAATACCTCTGCGGTAAACGAACAACCCCACCGCCCTGTATAACGCGCCCGTATCTATATATATATATCCGTAATGGGCGGCAAGCGCGCGGGCCAAACTGCTTTTACCCGAAGCTGACGGACCGTCGACGGCTATCTGTATATAAGAATCTGTGTTTGATTTTCCCATATTACTCCACCTGATATCAGATTATAACACCTATCAGATCATAATCCATTGATTCCGTAATTTTTATCTTCACGAATTCACCTTCCGGAATACGTTCATCGGAAGAAACGGAGGAAAAGAATACTTTTCCGTCTATCTCTGGGGCGTCCGCGCCGCTGCGGCCGTAATGTGTCTGGGCCACATAATCGAACCCTTCACAAAGAACTTCGATAATATTCCCGATTTTCGCTTTGTTCTGCTCTTGCGTGATGTCAAGCTGTATCTGCATAAGTCTGTCGCATCGGTCCTGTTTAACCTGTTCGTCCGTCTGATTTTCATATGCGGCGGCGGGCGTGTCCTCTTCCCGCGAATACGGAAAGACGCCGAATCGCTCAAAACGCATTTCCTTTACAAACTCACACAACAGGGTAAAATCCTCTTCCGTTTCACCGGGGAAACCGGTGATTACCGTAGTCCGTATGACAATATCCGGTATCTCCCGCCGCAGAGCGGCGATTGTTTCTCTTATCATCCGGCTGTCTCCATGCCGGTTCATTGCCGTAAGAATTTTATCCGATATATGCTGAACCGGCAGGTCTATATATTTTACAATCCGCGGATTGTCGCGGATTTCCGCTATAAGCTCATCGGTTATCTTGTCCGGATAACAATAAAGCAAACGAATCCACGGAATGGCGGTGGCTTCCGATATTGCGCGGAGCAGAGCGGCCAGCCTGTATTCACCGTATATATCAACGCCGTAGCGCGAGGTGTCCTGGGCGACAACCACCAGTTCGCGAACCCCCAGTCTCTCCAGCACAATCGCTTCCTCTATAAGCGTTTCCATCGGCACCGAACGGAAGCCGCCGCGAATCGACGGGATGGCGCAGTATGTGCAGCAGTTGTCGCATCCCTCGGAAATTTTTATATACGCGGTATATTCAGGGGTGGTAATTATCCGATCTCCGCCCTGTTTTGCCGACGAAACATCACCGAAGGCCGCGAATCGTGTGTTATTTTCCACGGATCTGACCGCATCGACTATCTCATCGATACTGCCCACTCCCAGTATCGCGTCAACTTCAGGCATCTCTTCGAATATCTGTTCGCGGTAGCGTTCGCTCAGGCATCCGGTGACGATTATCCCCTTGAGCCGGCGCTGCTTAAGCCAGGCGACATCAAGTATGTTGTCTATGGATTCCTGTTTTGCGCTTTCAATAAACGCGCATGTATTTATTATAATTATATCGGCTTCGATGTCTTCCGGGGTGATTTCATAACCCGCTTCCGTGAGTTTATGGAGCATTATTTCGGTATCCACGCGATTTTTAGGACAGCCGAGCGATATAAATCCGATTTTGTTTTTTTCCATTTTATTTTATGCTTTTCCGTTCGTGTTTTTAGTCAGCCGCTTTGCCGCCCGTATATCATCCCCGCTGTAACCCGCGCGGTTAAGATAAGCCCGTGTCTTTTCGTCCTCCGTATAACCGCGCTTTTCCCACAGCCGCCTGCAGTTTTCCGTAAAATCTATATCGTCAAAATCACACCCGTCTATTACCGAACGACGAAACCCGCGTTTTACCATCTCCTGCAATATGCGCCTGCGGCCGAATAATTTAACATCGGCAAGATACCGGATAATAGCCACAGCCTGTTTTTCCTCATTAAGCCAGCCCCGGCCTATTACATATGCGACGGCAGCATCGATCGCTTCCCGGGAAAATTTTCTGACGGCAAGCTTCCCGCGCAGTTTTGTCTCTGTATTGTCGGCATATGTAAGTATGTTTACAGCGGCTTTTATGGCGCGTTCGCGTTCCCCGTCCGCTGTGTTATCATTTCGCTCTGTGTTTTTTGTATTCATTCTATTTCAGTATCAGTGTTTAGTCCGGTTTATTCGGGCAAAGACAGCTCAGCGTCTTCATCTTCGTCATTGTCATCCGACGCCATTAAATTATCTATTTTTTCATGGTTTTCTTTGATTCGCTGTTCGATAATCTGTGCCGTTTCGGGGTTTTGTTCCAGATATTTGCGTGCGTTATCCCTGCCCTGCCCGATACGATTGCCGTCAAATGAAAACCATGATCCGCTCTTTTCGACGATATCAAGTTCCGCGCCTATATCCACAAGTTCACCCGCTTTTGAAATACCCTTGCCGAACAAAATATCAAACTCGCCTATTTTAAAAGGAGGCGCTATTTTATTTTTGACAACCTTTGCCTTTACACGTGAACCGTATTGCTCAGTACCGGTCTTCAGGCTTTCTTTTTTGCGTACCTCTATGCGAACCGACGCATAAAACTTCAGGGCGCGTCCCCCGGGGGTAACCTCGGGGTTGCCGTATATAATCCCGACCTTTTCACGCAGCTGGTTGATAAAAATCAACACGCAGTTTGACTTTGAGATGGCACCGGACAGTTTGCGCAGAGCCTGAGACATAAGCCTCGCCTGAAGCCCTACATGAGCGCTTCCCATATCGCCGTCGATCTCCTGCTGCGGCACAAGGGCTGCCACCGAGTCTATCACCAGCACATCGATAGCGCCCGAGCGCACCAGCGATTCGGTTATCTCCAGTGCCTGTTCGCCGCTGTCCGGCTGCGATACCAAAAGCTCATCAATATTGACGCCCAGCGCCTTAGCATAAACGGGGTCGAGCGCATGCTCGGCGTCAATAAACGCGGCGATGCCCCCCTCCTTCTGGCATTCGGCGATAATATGCAGCGCCAGCGTCGTTTTACCCGAAGATTCGGGACCGAATATCTCAACAATACGGCCGCGGGGCACACCGCCGATTCCGAGAGCGATGTCAAGGGACAGCGACCCGGTGGGAATACCCGTCACATTCATAGACATATTTTCCCCCAGCTTCATAATGGAGCCCTGACCGTATTGTTTAGTTATCTGAGTGATGGCGGTATCCAGCGCCTTCTGTTTTTCTTCCGTATTGACCGGTGCAACAATATCCGCGTTTGACTTTTTTGTTTTACTGGCTTTCATTATCGCTCACTCTCCCTATAATACTTTATAATACTTTTTTTAATGCCGGATAGATATGTTCGGCCATGCGCATAAAACCCAGATCGTTGGGATGGCAGGTATCAACGGTACACGCATCCCTGTCACGTGTACCGAACAGACTCTGACCGTCCACAAAGTATACGCCGCGGTCACCGTCGGCCTGCGCCGAGACAAAGGTCTCGTTAATAATATCCCGGCGAATTGCGTTTGCCACCGGGTCCGAATCAAAGTCCGGTTTTGATATAAATATAACCGGCAGTGTGGGCTGCGCTTCCCGAATTATTTTAAAGAACGGTTTATGTGTTGCTCTCAAATGATCGGCAGAGGGGGCGTTGTGGTCATAATCCATAACGAATGCCGACATTGACAAAGAGGCTATATAACGCGCCATAACCGATTCCCCTCGGCCCGATCCGGAAAATCCGAGGTTGATATGGTCCGCGTCTGCCCGGCGGGTCACAACGGCGGTATACGCGTTGCCCGGTCTTGACGCGCATCCTCCCTGAGTGATGGATGAACCGTAAAAAACAACCGGCTTGGCAACCCTGTATTCCTGCGGGGGCGCAATATCCGCATTGTCTTCAATACCGATATATATTTCCGTTAAACCGTTATAAAGAGGCAGATTAATCGTCACCTGACCCATTTTATTTTCCCCGACAATGCCCCCTTCATATTCGGTCTGCCCGGGATTTTCCGGTCGAACCGCCCCGCGGAAAAGACCGTCAACATAAAAATCCACCCCCGACATACCGGAAAGCGGCATATGATTCATCATTCCCCCGGCCCTGAGTTTAACGCGTACCTTCAGCGCTGCCGAATCGGTCGCAAAGCGTACCCTTCCTCCCGCTGTATGAAGCGCCAGCTCGGTAACCCCGCTGTTTACCTTATCTGTTATTTCCGCCGGCAGCCGCCGATATCCGTCAAGCAGTCCGTATATCCTAATCGGTTTATCAAGACAATTTATCCACTTCATATTTTTCCTCGGTTTTTTTGATTTAACTTTAAACATAGATTAAATAGATTAAATAGCAAACATATTTAATACTATAATCGGTATATTCGTTTACATTGTTATTAAAATTATCAATAATATCAATTATACTTTATATCTCATATTTGTCAATAGCGGCGTCAAAATATTAACCTTTTATTTACCGCGGCGGTTTTGTTTTTATATGTTTAATTTTATGTTTCATGATATAATAATTATATCACACTTTTGATTTTAAACATTAAATGAATTATTGTGCAATCGCTTGATAACACGCCGAATTTATGCTATAATAATATGGTATATAATTATATTGAAAGGAAAAGCGCAATGCAGTCGTATATCGACATATGGAGACGGGTTATGGAGGAACTGGGCAAGTCACTTTCGCAAACTCAGATAGGACTCTGGTTTGAAGATATGACTATAAAAGAGCTCACAGACTCCGACGTCTATCTCGTCAATAAAAGCGATTTCAAACGCGATATAATTGAAAAAAAATACAAAACCAAATTAGCCGAAACCCTCGAAGAGATACTCGGGTTTGCGGTAGAAATACATATAATATCAAAAGAACACAGTTATATATACGACTCCGAGGCGGATGATCAACAGTTAACCGATACCGATAAAAAAGAGTCTGCCCGGTCAAAAAAAACAGATGACCTCTTTTCCGCGGTTCAGTCAAAACCTAAAGCGAATGAAAATCACGTAGCTCCTGGCAGTCAATATACCTTTGATAATTTCATTGTGGGGAACTCAAATAAATTCGCGCATGCGGCCTCCCTTGCGGTTGCCGAAAATCCCGCTTCGGAATACAACCCCCTTTTTATCTACGGTGCAAGCGGTCTGGGCAAAACGCATCTGCTCTGCGCGATAATCAACCAAATAAAACAAATAAACGCCTTTGCCAATCTTATTTATGTCAAGGGCGACGATTTTACAAACCAGATGATTGACAGCATACGCCATGAATCTACCGCGGCTTTCCGGGAAAGATATCGCCGCGCCGATGTGCTGTTAATCGATGATATCCAGTTTATTGCCGGCAAGGAGGGTACTCAGGAAGAATTTTTCCATACTTTCAACGCGCTGTATGAGGATCACAGGCAGATTATTATGACATCCGACCGACCTCCGCGGGACATAAAAACGCTGGAAGACCGTCTGAAGACCCGCTTTGAATGGGGTCTTATTGCCGATGTTCAACCCCCTGACTTTGAACTGAGAATCGCTATTATGAAGAATAAAGCCGAATTGCTCAAGATTAAAATGCCGGACGATGTCATAGTGTTTTTAGCTGAAAATCTCAAAAGCAATGTAAGGCAGCTTGAAGGAGCGATAAAAAAACTGGGTGCCCAGAGTCTGCTTACCGGAATACCCATAAACGTCGATCTTGCCATAACCTGCGTTGCCGACCTTCTTACCGGTTCGGAACCGGTAAGCGTAACGGTGGAACGTATACTGGATAAAGTGTCACATAAATACAACATCCCTATCGAAACAATAAAAAGCCGTAAAAGAACCAAGGATGTAGCCTACGCGCGGCACATAACAATATTTATTATAAGGCGCCTTACCGACATGTCACTGCCTGCCATCGGCAAATATATGGGGCGTGACCACACAACCATACTCAATTCACTTGATACCATTGAAAACGAAATGAAAACAAGCGCCACACTCGAGCTCGAAATAAATGAACTTATAAAAGAAATAAAGGAAAATTCGAGATAAAAATTATTGCCGATAAAATTATCCACAGATTTATAAACAGTTGTGGGTAATTTTTTATAAAAGCATATCCTTTAAGATTTTCCGCCGTTTTTTTACGTTTTATACGCACAAATTTTCCCTCACTTACAAATCATACTCATAATATTTTCTCACTGAGATAATGATTGTCATGCATTGCTTTTCGGACTTTTGCACAGAATTAACAGGCCCTACTGCTACTGCTGCTAAAAATACTCTTTATTTCTATATCTCTTTATCTCTATATTCATATCTCCGTATATAAAAAAATATCGATTGCGTCGAAAGGATATCCGTAAAATGAAAGTAATATTTAACCGAAGTATTCTGGAGGCCGCCCTGACACCCGCCATGGGTTGTGTATCAAATAAAAATACCATGACGTCAGTAGAAGGTATACTCATAGAAACGGACGGAGACCGCTGCATCCTCTCCGCTTATGATCTTGAAAAAGGATTAAGAATAACAGTTCCCGCGACGGTGGAGGTGGAAGGCAGCTATATTATCAATGCCTTAAAATTAAATCAAATTATACGGTCCATGCCGGAAAACGATGTTACCATTGAAGTGGACCGCAGAAATGTAGCAAAAATATCAAGCGGAAGATCGTTGTTTGAACTTCATGTGCTCAAAGGCGAGGATTTTCCGAATCTGCCCGAACTGTCGGTTGAAGACGGCATCAGCATAAAACAGGGTGAACTGCGCTCCTTGATCGTTATGACCTTATTTGCCGTGGCCCAGAACGACCAGCGCCCGGCCCTCAACGGTGCCTTCTTTCAGATTGAAAACAACACCATTACCGCGGTTTCCTGCGACAGCAACCGGCTCGCTGTTAAGAGAAAACGCTGCGAAATAGAACGCGGAGACCAGGATACAATACAGAAATTTATTATCCCCGGAAAAACACTGAGCGAACTCATAAAGCTCATCGGTGACGGAGACGAAATAATAACCTTGCGCCCGGCGAGAAAACATGTGATTATCAAAATCGGTGAAATGTTCTTCTTTTCCCGTCTTATCGATGAGGAATATATAGACTACGAACGTTTTATACCGAAAAACAATAAGATTATCGTGGAAATAAATACCGATGAATTAAAAAGATGTCTGGAACGGGCGTCGCTTGTCACCGAAGATATAAAAATGGGTCAGGTAAAAAGTCCGCTCAGATGTAATTTCGAGGATGATTTACTGCAATTATCATCGGTTTCGGCTTCGGGCAGTTTTAACGATGAAATAATAATAAAAAAAGAAGGCGGAAATATTGAAATCGGATTTAACTGCCGTTATCTGCTTGACGCTATACGCTGCTGTGAAACGGAACAAATAAAATTATCTATGTCCACGCCGCTTATGAGTATGCTCATTGAGCCCGTGGAAATAAATGATGATGATTATTTTATTTATCTTGTATTGCCGGTAAAAATGAAGGATTAATGATTAATATAGCAGAAGAAAGCCGATATAAATGTATTGTGACTCCATTCAGTATATAAACTTCCGTAATATAGGCTCGGCGGAGATCAGACCGGAGCGGGGTGTGAATATCCTGTACGGCAGCAATGCCGAAGGCAAAACCAACGCCCTTGAAGGGATATATATGTTTGCCAACGGCCGGAGTTTCAGATCCGCCAAGGAAAGGGAGCTTATAAAATTCGGCGAAAATCTTGCCGCGATAAAGCTTAAGTTTACCGACAAAAACCGTTCCCATGAACTTGAGATACGCTTTTCCGACAAAGGAAAACGTATGTTCAGACGCAACGGTGTCTGCGTGGCGCGGCTTTCCGAATTTGTCGGCAGCTTCCGCGCGGTCGTTTTCTGTCCTAATCATTTGTCAATAGTTAAAGAAGGACCCTCCGCAAGAAGATATTTCCTTGATTCTTCCATCTCTCAGATTAAGCCCGCATTTATAAAGACGCTGCAGCGATACAGTGGCATACTTGAACAAAGAAACTCTCTGTTGAAAAACTATTATGACCATAAGACCTCGTTTGAAGAGACTATTGATGTCTGGTCGGAACAGCTGGCTGCCGAAGCGGTGAACGTCTCATCGGAAAGAGCGGAGTATATTGAACTGCTTAACGAACGGATAAAAGAACTGTTTGCGGTTATGAGCGGAGGGGAGGAGGTTCCGGAGCTGTCATATTCAAAGGCGAGGACGGCTGAGGAATATCTTAGTTTGCTTACAGGCAGCATTGAACGGGAGATAAAGGCTCAGACCACGTTATACGGTCCGCACCGCGATGATATGGATATTCTTATAAACGGCAGAGAAGCCCGTTTATATGGTTCACAGGGGCAGCAGAGAAGTCTCGCCATAGCCCTGAAGATTGCAGAAGGGGAAATATCCAAAGAATTTACCGGTGAATATCCTGTCTTCCTGTTTGATGATATCCTCAGCGAACTTGATGAAAGGCGCCGTGACTTTTTATTGAGCGGACTTGATGGCAAGCAGGTTATTATAACCTCCTGCGACCGCAGCTCAGCCGGCAGCGGGGTATGCTTCTATGTAAAGAACGGGACATACACGGCCCTGCAGTAGAACCGGGCGGGTCTGCATCAAGAATTATAGCTGAAACATTTAAAAAACACATACAGAGAAGTGATATAATGTATCTTCATATAGGCAATAATAAAGTATTGCGAAAGAGTTCGATTATCGGGATTTTTGACATGGACAATGCCACTGTATCTCAGATTACCCGTAAATTTTTAAGCGGTGCCGAAAAAAAGAACATGCTGACCGCCGTGACCGGCGATATACCCAAATCATTTGTTTTGACTCAGGACGGAAGTATTTATCTCTCCCAGATATCATCATCGGCACTGCTGGGAAGAACGGCGCAGACTGAATATTAACGATATAATCATATAAATAAGCGAAAGGAAACAGCATAGATTTCATGTCAGAAAAAAACGATCACGTTTATGATGAAAGTCAGATACAGGTGCTTGAGGGGCTTGAGGCCGTACGCAAAAGACCCAGTATGTATATCGGTTCAACCTCCCAGCGCGGACTTCATCATCTTATATACGAAATAGTAGATAATTCAATAGACGAGGCGCTTGCCGGGGAATGCAGTGAAATAACGGTGCGCCTGCTGCCGGACGGGTCGGCGGAGATTGCCGACGACGGCAGGGGAATTCCAGCCGCGATGCATGTAACCGGCATACCCACACCGGAGGTTGTATTCACGGTGCTTCATGCCGGCGGCAAATTCGGCGGGCAGGGGTATGTTATATCAGGCGGTCTTCACGGTGTGGGAGCGTCCGTAGTAAACGCGCTGTCGGAATGGCTGGTTTATGAGAATCACCATGACGGACACTGTTATACCGAACGATTTGAACGCGGAAAGGTTGTTGAATCCTTCAAATGCACGGGAGAAACGGAAAGACACGGGCTCACGGTCCGTTTTATGCCCGACAAACAGATCTTTGAGGAACCCGAATTCGACTACGGTGTTTTAATGGCCAGGATGAGGGAACAGGCATTTCTTAACGCGGGTGTAAAAATAATTTTCCGTGACGAAAGAACGGAAGAAACAATCGAAAACGTGCTTCATTATGAGGGCGGAATAAAGAGCTTTGTGGAATACCTCAATTCCGTCAAGCACTGCGGAATGATTCATCCCGATGTAATCTATATGAAGGCCCAGCGCGACCTGACAATGGCGGAGATTGCCATTCAGTATAACGATACTTACAACGAAACGCTGCTGACCTTTGCCAACAACATAAATACCATAGAGGGCGGCACACATGAAACCGGGTTTAAATCGGCGCTGACTAAAGTTTTAAATGATTATGGCCGTAAAACCGGACTGATAAAACCCGATGATAAAAACCTGAGCGGCGAGGATGTCCGCGAAGGGATATGCGTGGTGGTCAGCGTTAAGCTTCAGGATGCCCAGTTTGAAGGGCAGACAAAATCAAAATTGGGCAACTCCGATATGCGTACCTTTGTTGACGGAATAGTAACCGAGAAGCTTGCCGAATATTTTGAGGAAAATCCGTCCAGCGGACGCGCGATTTTGGAAAAGGCGCTGTCAGCCGCAAGGGCGAGGGAAGCGGCCCGCAAAGCCCGGGAATTAACCCGCCGCAAGGGTGTGCTTGAGGGTACATCGCTGCCCGGTAAACTATGGGATTGTCAGGAGAAACGTGTGGATTTGACCGAGTTGTTTCTGGTGGAGGGTAATTCCGCGGGAGGCAGCGCAAAAGACGGCCGCGACAGCAGATATCAGGCCATACTGCCGCTCAGAGGCAAGGTTTTGAATGTTGAGAAAAGCCGGCTGGATAAAATATATTCAAACCAGCAGCTCATACCGATAATTCAGGCGCTCGGATGTGGTATAGGAGAGGAATTTGACATAACCAAACTGCGCTACGGTAAATTAATAATTATGGCGGACGCCGATGTGGACGGTTCCCATATACGGGTATTGATCCTGACATTTATCTTTCGTCATATGAGAAAACTTATTGAGGAAGGTCATATCTATCTTGCGCAGCCGCCTCTTTATAAAGTCTACCGGGGGAAACAGCAGTATTATGCGTTTTCCGACGCGGAACGCGATAAATATATCGAACAATTGGGGGGCAAAGCGGAAGCGGATCGATACAAAGGTCTCGGTGAAATGGACCCGGAGCAGTTGTGGGAAACAACGATGAACCCCGAAACCCGCACCCTGCTCAAAGTAAACGTCAATGACGCCATAGCCTGCGATGAAATCTTTTCCGTGCTCATGGGCGACAAAGTGGAACCTCGGCGCGCCTTTATTGAAGAAAACGCGCGGAATGTTACCAATCTGGATATTTAATGCCGTAATATAAAATTAAAAAAACAACAGGGATTTAAATGGATATCGATGATATTGAGATTATAAGCCTGACCCTCAACCCCGCGCTTGACCGGACTATGCGGTTTAAAACATTTATAACGGGTGAACTCAACAGGGCTGTGGATACATGCCTTTCGGCGGGCGGAAAAGGCATCAACCTTTCCCGTATGTTAAAGAAATGCGGCGTTAATTCGCCGGCATTCGGTTTTGCGGGCGGCAAATGCGGCAGGATACTTTATGATATGCTCAATGAAGAGGGGATTGACACACGTTTCACCGAAACGGTATCCGAAACCCGCATGAATATAAAAATTATAACCGAAAACGGCGAAACTACCGAAGCAAACGAGACGGGAGGGTTTATTGAATCCTGCGAAATGGATGCCCTTTGCGGCGCACTCTATAAATCCACAGGGAGCGGACAACTTGTTGTACTGGGCGGAAGTATTCCACAGGGTGTTGATAAAGCTGTGTATAACTCTGTTATAAAAGAGTTGAATAAAAGGGGCGCCAGAACGGTTTTGGACTGTGACGGAGAAGCGCTGAGGCACGGAATTAACGCAAAACCCTCTCTTATTAAACCTAATAACACGGAACTGGGCGATTATCTGGGAAAAAGAATAGAAACGGTCGCCGAAGCTGTGGAAGCCGCAGCATGTGTATATATAGATAAGTCTGTGGAAACGCTGTGTACCCTGGGGAAAAGCGGCGCGGTATTCGCGGGCAAAGACGGATTATACACAGTCAGTGCACCGGTTGTGGAAGCGAAAAGCTTTGCGGGAGCGGGAGACGCCTTTCTCGCGGCCTTTCTTTACATGCGCGAACTTACCGGCAGCATACCCGCGGCTCTGGGATTTGCGGCATCCGCGGCCGCCGTAAAGGTAACCCTGAACGGGACGGTTTTTCCCGAAAGGGCGGAAATGGAGCGATATTGTCATCTCACAGAGGTATGCGGCCCGTCAAAATAACACGGATATATTCAGATATTATATAAACAATATAAATTCAGATAAAAAAGGAATTACATGGACAACGAAAATTATACTTTTGAAGACCAGAAAATAGTTGAAATTGATATGGTGAAAGAGGTAAAGACCTCCTTTATCCAATATGCCATGAGTGTAATTATGGCGAGGGCTCTGCCGGATGTCCGTGACGGCCTCAAACCGGTCCACCGCCGTATTCTGTACGCAATGCATGAAGACGGACTGACCTATGATAAACCCTTCCATAAATCGGCGGCTACCGTCGGTAACGTTCTCGGACGCTATCACCCGCATGGTGATACGGCGGTTTATGACACAATGGTCCGCATGGCACAGCCCTTTTCACTGCGATATCCCCTTGTCGAAGGTCACGGTAACTTCGGCAACGTTGACGGTGACCAGCCTGCCGCCTATCGATATACCGAGGCGCGCATGTCCCGCCTTGCCGACGAAATGCCGGCGGATATACAGAAAAACACCGTAGAATATACCTCGAACTTTGATAACCGGCGTCTTGAACCGACGGTGTTGCCCGCGCGGTTTCCTAATCTGCTTGTAAACGGTTCCATAGGCATAGCGGTCGGAATGGCTACAAACATTCCGCCCCATAATCTGGGGGAAGTCATTGACGGGGCTATATACCTCATGGATAATCCCGATGCCACCGTTACCGATCTGATGGAATATATAAAGGGACCCGATTTTCCGACCTATGCCTCAATCTGCGGCACTTCCGGTATCATGTCCGCTTACGCAACCGGACGGGGTAAGATTATTGTCCACGCCAAAGCCGAGGTTGACGAGGAAAAACGCCGCATTATAGTAACAGAAATTCCCTATCAGGTAAACAAATCAAACCTCGTTGAGAGTATGGCGTCATGTGTCAAAGACAAAAAGATAGAGGGAATAACCGAAATACGCGATGAAACCGGACGTGACGGCATGCGTATCGTGATAGAATACCGCCGAGACGCCAACGGACAGATAATCCTCAACCAGCTGTATAAATTTACCCAGCTGCAGGACACCTTTGCGGCAAATATGCTGGCGCTTGTGGACAATGTCCCCAAGGTGCTTACACTCAAAGAGATGCTGTCCCACTATATCACGCATCAGGAGGATGTGGTGAGCCGCCGCGTCCGCTTCGATCTTGACAAAGCCCAGCGCGATGCCCACATATATGAGGGTTACAAGACAGCAATCGACCACATAGATGAGGTAATACAGATAATCCGCTCCTCTGCCTCAATACCCGAAGCAAGGGAGAATCTGATGAGATCGTTTAATTTATCCGAAGAACAGGCGCAGGCGATTGTTGAGATGACGCTGGGACGGCTTTCCGGATTGGAACGGCAAAAAATCGAAGACCGGCTTGAAAATCTGTATCTGCAGATAGCCGAATATGAAGCTATTCTTTCGGATGAGAATAAATTAAAAGATATAATTAAATCGGAAATGCTTGAAATAAAAAGAAGATTTTCCGATCCCAGACGCACCGAATTATTACCGGTTGAAGACGAAATAATCATTGAAGATTTGATTGAGCGTCATACATGCGTTATAACAATGACACGTGCCGGTTATATCAAACGTCAGCCTTCGGATGTCTATACGGCGCAGGGCCGCGGCGGTAAGGGTATCATAGGCATGGGTACAAAAGACGAGGATTTTGTAGAGCACTGCATCGCCGCCGACTCGCATGCCTATCTGGCCATGTTTACAAACCGCGGAAGGATTTATTTTAAAAAAGCGTATATGATTCCCGAATCGGGCAGAACCTCCAGGGGTACCAATATTGTCAACATACTGGAACTGGATGAGGGGGAAATGATAACCGCCATGATAACCCTCAAAAGCTTCCCTGAAAATGAATATCTTTTGATGGTAACAAAAAAAGGCATCGCAAAGCGAAGCTCTCTCAAGGAATATGAGATAAAGCGAAGGGGCGGCAAAATTGCGCTGACACTGGATGAAGATGATGAACTGATGTTTGTGAGACGTACCCGGGGCAATGACCAGATAATGATAGCCACGGGTAAAGGATACGCCGTGCGGTTTGATGAAAGTAAAATCCGGTGCATGGGAAGAACGGCAAGAGGGGTGCGGGGTATCAGATTAAGAGAGAACGATTGGGTAGCGGGAGCGTGCATAGTAGATGAAAATAAAAAGCTGCTTATCATAACCGAACGGGGTTACGGCAAACGCAGCAGCTTCGATGAATTCCGCCTCTTTGAAAACCGCGGGGGCAGCGGTGTCCGCTGTCATAACACGGCAAAGAGAGGCAAAATCGCCGGTATCGCAACGGTATCCGATGACGATGATGTGATTATTATAACCGATGACGGTTCCATAATCAGGACGTCTGTCGACAGGATATCGGTCCAGGGCAGAACGGCAAGCGGTGTGATTGTAATGAAACCGGCTGAAGGCGCGTCGGTTGTGGGATTTGCACTTGTGGCGAATGAAAATGCCGACAGCGAGGCGATAAAAGAGATAGAAAAAGAAATCGAAGACGATCCGCTGCCGCCGCAGACCGATGACGGCGGGTATGATGACGCCGAAACAGACGAAACAGACGAATATGATGAAACCGAAACAGACGAATATGATGAAACCGAAACAGATGAATATGATGACGCTGAATCAGACGAAGGGGAACCGGACGGGGATATATAATGTCCGCCGCTGCTGTTATCGCTGATATGTGTATACGGAATACGTAAACGTGAGGAATAATAAAATTATGAAAAAACTATTAACGCTTTTGTTGATTATGGTTTCCGCCTTTTTTATGTTTTCCTGTACTGAGGGGATTACAGACGAGGAGGTACGGGTTATTCTGGCCGATCTGGTCCCCCGGTCACAGCAGCTCAACGAAATATTCTGGGGCAGTGCTATAAAGACGGAGGACAAAGACGCCGTCCCGCTCAAGTCGGTCACATCCGCGCAGTATTATGATGCTGCCTCGGACAGTCCTTATAAAAACACCGGTGAATTAAAGGCTGCCGCGGAAAAGGTTTTTTCGCTGGATTATCTTAACTCGGTCTATACGGTTATGTTTGAAGGGCACGGTGATATAGAACCCAGATTCGCCGATAACAAACAGGGAATGCTTATGATTGATATCTGTTATATGCCTTATGAATTTAAAACGGAGATATTAACCGAAACGGCTGTTGTCAAAGAGAGGGGAGCGGGTCTGGTCCGCGCGGAGGTTGATTGTATAACCGACGGCAAACCCGATAAAATGTATATCACACTCCGTCTGCAGGATGATATATGGCTTATTGACAGTCCTACATATTGAACACCGGCGATTCGCAAATAATTTATTGTTTATCTCTTGACAAAGGATATACTTTATGTGTATAATAAAATGCACGGTGCAAAAAATAATACGGTTAAAATAAAAATGCTTACATCATCCGCTGCGGATAAACATATATGTGACGCAAATAAGTTGACCGGACATTAAATGAACGGGGGTGCGTAAAAAATGCTTAGAACATACCAGCCTAAAAAGAGGCAGCGCAAAAAGGAGCACGGATTCAGAAAGAGAATGGCAACCGCCAACGGCAGAAAAGTGCTCAAGAGAAGGCGTTCCAAAGGCAGAGAAAGGCTATCTTATTGACAGCCGGCCCGACAGGTAAAAATTTAAACCGGCGCAATGCCGGCGGCTCGAAATTCAGAAAATGGAAAGAAGAGAGCATTATTGTTTTCTGACTTCTGTTTTCTGTTTTGTATTTTTATAACAGGATTAATTTTAACATGAAACTGACGTCGGTAAAAGAGAATCATCTTTATTCCAAAGCATACGCAAAAGGCAAAAAATATGTAGGGCGTTATGTGGTTATATATGTTCTGCGCGATACACATGCCGGACTTTTAAAAAAATCCCACCCTCTCAAAATAGCGGTCAACCGAATCGGACTGACCGTCACAAAAAAAATCGGAGGCGCCGTAGTCCGCAACCGCTGCAAGCGGATTATACGCGAAGCTTATCGTTTAACCGACCGCGAATCAGCCATCCGCCGCGGACATATTATAATTATCGTTGCGCGCGACGCCGCGGTCAACGCCAAAATGCAGATGATAAAATCCGATATTGAAGCGGCTATGAAAAAACTGCAGATGATTAGCCCCCGGACTGACAGATACGGTGTATAAAAACATATTATAAAACTTATAATCAATTTAAAAACAAAATCAAATGAAATTTATAAAAACTCTGTTTATATCGTTGATTCGGATATATCAAAAGATAATTTCGCCGATAAAGATACGCCCGTGCTGCATTTTTTACCCGACCTGTTCACAGTATGCCGTTGAGGCAATCGATGAACACGGTGTCATTATCGGCCTTTCCCTCGGAATGCTGAGGATTCTGCGCTGCAATCCCTTCAATAAACACGGCGGCTTTGATCCGGTTCCGAAAAAGAAAACGAAATAACACCACAAACTAACCTGTATGTCATAAATTAAGAAAATAAGAAATCGGAGCACACTAAATGTCAGGTTTAATGGATATATTAAACGTACCGCTCGGTTATATCATAAATTTCTGTTATATGATAATTCCGAACTATGCGTTCGCTTTGCTTTTATTCGCTGTTATAGTCAAAGCTCTCATGTTTCCTCTCGGAATCAAACAACAGAAAAACCAGATTAAGCAGGCTCAGCTGCGCCCGAAGGAAACCGCCATCCGCAAGAGATACGCGGGACGCGATGACAAGCCTACACAGCAAAAAATGCAGGAAGAGGTTATGAACCTCTATCAAAAGGAAAACTATAACCCGGTCGGCGGATGTCTGCCGCTTTTGCTTCAATTTCCTATTATAATTGCGCTGTATAATGTAATACGCAACCCCCTGACATATATCAGCCGCATCGGCGCATCGGTACCCGCCATAAAAGATAAACTGATTGAAATAGAAGTCCTTGACAGAGCTAAAAATATAAACAGCGAAATAGAAATAATACAGCTGATAAAAGAAAATTTCACCGCTCTTGCGGATGTGCTCCCCGAAGGGTTTAAACTGACCGATATACCCAACTTCAATGTATTCGGCGGTACTTTTGATTTATCCAAAGTACCCTCCATATCGGACCCTTCCTGGCTGCTGATTATACCGGCGCTTACCTTTGCCGCCACCTTTCTTTCAATGAAGCTTACCCGCAGGTTCACCTATCAGCCCCCTCAGCAAACCGACGCCAACACAGCCATGTCCGGCAAAATCATGGATTTTACCATGCCTCTTTTCTCTGTTTGGATTACATTTACCGTTCCCGCTGTTGTGGGCGTTTACTGGATTTATCAAAGCGTATTGGGTGTAGTGCAACAGTTTATTTTAACGAAAATGTATCCTGTTCCCGTATTTACCGAGGACGATTATAAGAATGCCGAAAAAGAGATGAACGGCTCGGTCAGGAAGGAAAAGAAACCGGCGAAAAAGCGTTCGCTTCATTACATCGACGAAGACGACAATCATACACCACAGGAAAAATCTAATCCGAGTGTCGGTATAATCGCTCCGGCGCCGCTGAAGGAAGATAAAAATCATGCGAAAAATGCTGAAAACGTGAAAAAGGTGCCGGGAAATAAACCGAAGGTGCGTTCACTGCACCGCATCGACGAAGACGATCAACAGGACGATCAACGGGAAGACAGCAATAAATAAAGATACCGGTATAACACCAATAAAACAAAACGGCGGCGCGTATTTTTATTGATATATCCGGTATATCCGGTATATCCGATATATCCGATACATCCGGCGCGCAGGACCGTATATGAAGGAGTGTATTATTTGAAACAGGAAAAAATTGTGACCGGAAAAACAGTGGAAGCGGCTATTTTAAACGGAGCAAAGGAACTGGGTATCGAACGTGACCTGATTACGTACGAGATAATCGAAATGCCGAAAAGAGGATTCCTCGGATTCGGGGAAGTGCCGGCAAAGGTAAAGGTATTTTACGAAGCGGAGGAGGAATGTCCGGCGCTGGAATTTGTAAAACTTATACTCGGTGATATGAAACTGGATGCCCGGGCTTCGGTATCCGATCTGCCCGGTTCGGGAAACGGGAAGCTTATCAAAATTGAAGGTTCGGAAGCCGGCGTGCTCATAGGGCATCACGGTGAAACGCTTGATTCGCTGCAATATCTTGCGAATCTTGTCGCAAACAAGCGCGAAGAAGACGATGAACCGCGCGGTTATACGAGAATCGCGATAGACATTGAGGATTATCGGGCAAAACGGGAATTAACGCTGCGCCAATTGGCGGGACGTATGGCTCAGAAAGTTTTAAAGTATAAAAAGAGCGTGACACTGGAACCGATGAACCCCTATGAGCGGCGCATAATCCATTCGGAGATACAGAA
Organism: Eubacteriales bacterium; assembly: GCA_028709565.1. Classification (GTDB taxonomy): domain Bacteria; phylum Bacillota; class Clostridia; order Oscillospirales; family CAG-272; genus JAQVWU01. The sequence continues at coordinate 1,940 of JAQVWU010000006.1, read as the reverse complement.
TATACAAGGGGTCACGACCACCTCGGTCGGCGCGGATAACAACAGAAAGATAATAATATTTATCGATGACAAAAAACCGGGTGAAACGGTCAAATCCGGCCAGTCAAAGAATAAAAACCGCCGTTCCAATCAACCCGGTCAGAACTCATCAAAATCCAAATCCGCCGAAACACACAATAAAACCGCAGGTGTATAAGAATAAAAACCTAAAAACTACAGGCTAATATCAGACTGCAATTATCATTTTCGGATTGTTATCCGCATATCATAACACAGCCGGCGTATTGTCTGCAAAGGGCACGCAGTATTGCTGTGTGCCCCTTTTAAATTATGAGTCAAAAATAAACAAAGGAGATTGTCATGACAAACTTCAAACATGTTAAGGTGACAGACCTCACCGATAATTTCTTTAAAGGGTTCGCTGACGACTGGACATTAATAACCGCAATGAAGCCCGGCGGCGGGGTCAATACCATGACCGCCAGCTGGGGAGGGATAGGTCATATATGGTCGAAACCGGTGTTTTCATGTGTTATACGCCCGCAGCGTTATACCTTTGAATTTGCCGAAAGCGCCGAAATCATCACGCTGAGTTTCTTTGGCGGCGATTACAGAAAAGCGCTTAATCTGTGCGGAACCAGGAGCGGCCGGGATCTTGACAAAATATCGGCGTCCGGGCTCTCGCTTATAAAAGACGGCGGCGCCGCATATTTTTCCGAGGCGTCATTGGTGCTTGTCGGCAGAAAGGTATATGCCGACCGAATAAAAAAAGAATGCTTCCTTGACCCCGCAATACCGGAGGAAACATATGCCGCGGGTGATTATCACAAAATATACTTCTGCACCATAGAAGACGTGCTTGTAAAGACGTGAGCGACAACGATTGAACTGCTATAAAGCTGTTTTTGCCGCGGCAGGTATACTTATCACGATTATGGTGTTAAACGGCTGCGGCGGCGACGAAACATCCGCCGTCTATGAGAATGCACCCTATTATACCTAGGAATTATCATATATGCTTTACGCCGCGGCGGGGCATTCATATATAGAAATTACCGGCGTGCAAAACGAATATCAAACCGAATATACGATTCCGCGGTCAATTGACGGGGTAGGCGTAACCTCAATAGGGAAAGAAACGTTTATGTACGCGCCGGTTGTCTGTCTTACCCTGCCAGATACGCTGACCACCATAAAAAAACGGCGCGTTTTACAACTGCGCCGCGCTTACATCGGTTAACATTCGCGACGGTGTCACCTTTATCGATGATTACGCGTTTTATTACTGCTCATTGCTCAGTGAGGTTACGATTCCGCCGCAATGTGCCGATATAGGCGGTCTGGCCTTTTTCGGTACACCCTGGTTTGAATCGCTGGACAAGGAATTTGAAATTTTCGGAGACGGTATACTGCTGGATTATAACGGTACCGAAGAAAATGTGACCGTACCTTCGGGTGTAAAAAATCTTTCATCGGCCTTCTGTCAAAATACCGCGATAAAATCGGTGATATTGCCCGATACAGCGACAAAAATCGGCAATGCCGCATTCGGCGGCTGTATGTCCCTAACCTCGGTTGAAATACCCGGGGGTGTAACGTATATAGGGGACAGCGCGTTTTACAACTGTACGGCGCTTGATACGCTGACAATACCCGCATCGGTGTCACACATCGGCGTTAACGCCTTTGAGGGATGTCCTTCCCTTATCCTTATATGCGGTCCCGGTTCCTATACCGCCGAATACGCGGAGGCGTCTGGTATTGTATACAGAAACGGATAACCTCATAATCCTAAAAACCGGATTAAAAATATATTTTAAAAACAGGAGATTCATATGAACATGCGAGCACCGGCAATTCCGCTTTTTAATATTGACCCTTATTTCTCCGTTTGGTCGGCCACCGACAAGCTGACCGATTCGGTTCCCATGCATTGGACC
>JAQVWU010000210.1 GCA_028709565.1 Eubacteriales bacterium | reverse complement strand
ATATCACCGAAATTGAAGAAGAATACCATGTCATATACCATGTTGTCAAATACAATATCCAGCATTTCCTTTGATTCCTCATCCCGCGACGCTTTGTCCTTGAGAGTGATATCATAAAAAGCAACCTTGGTGAGTTCCCTGCCCTTGCGCGCCATTGCCTCGGTAAGAATTCCCGCCCGTCCGGTTTCGGTAACCGTTTTGGGAATCATAACAAACGGACAGGCTACGTTGTTTGCGCATGAGTAATAACCGTCCTGTGCCTCGTCATATTTGGGAATTGGCACTATGCCGAAATCCGAGAACATATTGCGCAAATTGGGTACCGCGTGGATGCCGTTATAGTTAAACAAACCGCGGTTTTCCTGGAATATAATCAAGCCCACATTGGTGTTGGGGTCGGCAGCCAGATGGTAGTAATTTGCCCAGTCAAAACAGAGTTCGGTATCGGTCATAAATGTGATATAATCTTCCACTACATTGACGGTTCTTTCATTGTAAAAGGTAAGCTCGGGCAGGTCGGACTCATTTTTAGTGTTGTAATGTATACCCGAGGCGAAAATTCCGCTTGTTACCACATTTGTATATGTTATCATGCCGTATTTGTCATTTTCGTCGATTTTGCCGTTGCCGTCAAGGTCTGCGGAGACCCCCTGACTCATTTCCAGCATCTTCGGCAGAGTCCATGTCCCGTCGCGCACCATTTCGTAAGGGTTGTCCAGATTATATTCCGCCAGCATCACTTTATTAAACAATATCGCTTCGGTGGCACGGTAACGGTCGGAAGATATCTCCCCGGTGGTGAAATAGAGTTTATTCATGACCGACATACCGTCATTTGCCGCCTGGTCCCACCATGGTTTATCCAGATTCAGTCCCTCAACTTCATTGAGGTCGAGCAGTGCGCTGTTTGTCGCCAGTGTTGACGCGTCTGCCGATGCACCCAGCAGCATATCATACGCGTCCTCTCCCGCCTGAATGGTCTTGACAGCGTCAGATCCGACCGCAGCAACCGATTTGATGAGTCCAACCTCTGCATTATACATTTCCTCTATGTCGGATATGCGTTTATATATGGCGTCGTTTAGCGGTTCGCCGTTTATCTCCTCGGCAAACATCTCGTTGGATTCCCAAAAGCCGTAAGTTTTTCCGCGCACAAGCATTTTAAACGTATAACCCTCAAAATCGGCGCTTTCATAAGGGATATCATCCTCCGTGGTTTCAACCGGTTCGGCTGAAGTGTCAGACTCGGTGTTTTGTGACAGGCTTTCTCCGACATTTTCACCGGCACAGGCGGCAAACACACCCGTTAAGATCAGCGTTATCAACGCTATAAATGCGATCTTTTTTAATTGGCAATGGGTCATGATTAGTCTTCCTCCGTATTTATGTGATTCTTATAACTTTCTCATTCTCATTATATCCTCATTATATCATTTAATGGATAGTAAGTCAAACTGTTTATGTACGGTTGAAAATTGCCTATTTTATTGACAAATCTATCTGTTATGTTATAATTATGTATATCGAGAACCGCTTTATGTAAAGAATATTAAGGAGTTTCACATGAATTTTGATGTAGTCATTATCGGAAGCGGCGCCGGTCTGATGCTTGTTGAGGCGGCGCTGGCAAACGGATTGAAATGCGCCCTGGTAGAAAATTCGGGGTTCGGCGGTACCTGTCTGACAAAGGGTTGTATCCCGTCAAAGATGCTGGTATATCCCGCCGACCTGATTCGCGAGGCGCAGTCGGGGGAAAGGGTCGGCCTGACATTTGCCCCTCCCGAAATTGACTGGCAGAAGATATCCGACAGAATGTGGAAGCAGATTAACTACAGCGACAGAATGGAAGAGGGTCTGCGTCACACACAAAACCTCACGGTGTTCAAAGGAACCGGTGAGTTTGTGAGTCCGGACACAATGAAGGTCCGTTCGGACAGCGGCGTTTATTCTGCGGAATTTAAGGGCTCCAAATTTATAATAGCGGCCGGGGCACGTTCTTTTGTACCACCGATGGACGGTCTGGAGCAGGCGGGTTATCTGACCTATGAATCTTTTTTCGGAGACAAATATCCCTCCGAGCCATGGAAAAGACTCGTTATTATCGGCGGGGGAGCCATAGGCGCTGAATTCACCCATATATTTTCCGCCCTCGGCACAAAGGTCAGTCTGGTTGAGATGAATACGCGTCTGCTTCCCACAGAAGAAGAAGAAATCAGCGCCTTCGTCAAAAGGCAATTTGAGACAAACGGCGTTGACGTATTCACCGGCTCCAAAGCGATTTCTGTTTCGACCGGCGAAAACGGCAAGACGGTAATTGTCGAGGATACCGCAACGGGATCAAAGACCGATATTGTCTGTGACGAAATATTTATCGCCTCCGGCATCCGCTCAAACAGCGATACAATGAAAATCGAAAACACGGGGGTGTCGGTGGACGCGAAGGGATGGATTATCACAAACGAACTGCTTGAGACCTCGGTGAAAAACATATGGGCAATCGGCGACATAAACGGCAAATATCAGTTCAGGCATAAGGCTAACCGCGAAGCGGAGATTTTGGCGCATAATCTGTTTGGCGGACATAGGACAAAGAAGACCATGAGTTATGCGTCGGTTCCGTGGGCGGTCTTCACCTGGCCGCAGGTGGCCCATATCGGCATAACCGAAAGCGAAGCAGAAAGCCGGGGACTGCACTACCGGACAGCGAAGAATTTTTACTCCATGATCGCCGGGGGTATAGCGATGGGTTATTCGCGCCACGGCGGCGACGACGGATTTGTTAAAATAATTGCCGGCGAAGACAAAACAATCCTCGGCGTTCACATAGTCGGACCCAATGCCGCAATACTGCTGCAGCCCTTTGAGTATCTGATGAACGCGGGTTATAAATGCGGGGCAAGCCGAAACTTTTTCCAAAAATTCATAGCGGAGATGCAGGGCTTGAAATTAAACTGCTCCCCCGCCGGCACATATGAGCCGATAAGCGACTCTATGGTAATTCATCCGTCGCTCAACGAACTGACAGCCTGGGTTATCGATAAAATCGATTGGGATAACGGAGACTGAAACAATCAATAGGCGTATTCACGGAATTTATCTATGATTCTGTCTATCGATTTGAGCGCTGCCTTTTCGTGCGAGGCATAGAAAGACGCGAAGTTCTTGCCGTTGCCCGCCGCAATCTGAACCCCTATGCAGTCGAGGGAATTAATCTCCCCGATATAATAAAGCTGGTCGACGATAGAGCAGTCGACTATCAGCTGCAGCATTTCAGCCGATTCCTCATCGCGTGTATACTTTGTCTGCAGGGCGACATCAAAATAAGCCGGTATAACAACACGGTAGCTTTCCGCCGACCATGCCTCGAGAATTATACCGGTCATTTCGGGATCGCCGTTGGTGACAGGCACACAGAAAAGATTGGCGGCGGCGTTGACCATGGTATAGTAATTATCCTGGTTCTCATCGTATTTCGGGCAGGGGATAATACCGAAATCGGTATCGGATGAGCGCAGCGCCGACATCCAGCTTATATCGCCCTCATAAAAGAAGGCCCGTCCGTCAGAGAAGATTTCGTCCGGCTGCGGATGACCGCCCTGCCAGATGAATGCGTTTTCTTCGTTTAACGTTTCAAAATAGCGGTCAAAGATATCCGCGTTCCGTTCGGTGTTCAGGTCAAGATACGGCAGGTTGTTCTCGTCCTTGGCTGTCGTGCGGCCGCCCTGGGCATACAGCACGTTAATCGGGCCGTACCAGAGCTGGGTCACATACCCGTACTGGTCGTCCTGAATATTGATTTGCCCGTCGCCGTTGAGGTCTTTGGCACCTCCGACCACGATTTCGGCCATTTTCTCAAAGGTCCAGGTCCCGTCCGATACGCTTTGATAAGGATACTCAATGTTGTAGTCATCAAATAGATTTTTATTGAAGAACATACCAAAGGTCAACCCCAGGTTTTGATAACTGAGCTGGCCGATCATGCCGTATAATTTTCCCTCTATGGTAAATTCGGTTTTGGCATCTTGGTTCCACCATGGTTTATCCAGGTCCACATAAGCCAGATGACTCCAGTCCATATACACCCCCGCAAGCACATCGGCAAATCCCACGCGGGCATGGGGTATGATGAGTTCATAAGCATCTTCGTTGGCATAAATGGTCTTGAGGGTCTCATCGTCGTTCTGGATAAAATCGAATTTGATATTAAAACGTTCCTCAACGGCAAGGTTGCGCTTGAAGACGGCGTCATTGACCACATCACCCGTCTCATCCTCGGCGAAAAATTCGCTGCCGAAGCCCCCGGTGCGGACATGTACGCGATACAGTGCACCGTCAAAGTTCGATTCCGGTACGTTTTCGCGTACCCCTTCCGTTTCCTGAACGATTGTTTCTGAAGTCTCCGGTGCGTCGGTATTTTTGGATTGTTCCGCACAGGCAGCCGACGAAATTATTAAAACCAGCGGCAGCATCAGCGCTATAAGTTTAGTGGCGCGCATAATTATACAAATTACCTTTCTTAATCTTTTATAAATCATTTAATTACAGTATAACCCGAATGGGGTTAATATGCAAGTATGGTTTTGTAACTCAATCACAAATTTTATTTTAAGTTTATGATATAATACCGATATAAAATAATCTGGAGGTTATTGAAATGGTAGAACAGGTATTTAAATTATCGCCCGGAGACGAAAAAACAGTAGCGCGGGTTATCCAGGATGAAAACCTGCATTATCTCCATATGGTTTTCAATCTGAACGAAGGTCTCCCGGAGCACTTTTCAAATTCAAATGTCTATATGACGGTCGTCAGAGGAATCCTTTCAATAGCGCTCGACGAACAGGATTACCATGTATATCCCGCCGGCAGTCTGCTCAAGATTCCCGAGAACACCAAAATGAATGTGAAAAATCTCAACGAAGACGTCCTGGAACTTATTGTTGTCAAAGCTCCTGCTCCAAAAAAATAAACGCAAAACTCCGGATACCGATGTGCTATATCGGCATCCGGGGTTTCGTTTTCTATTTTTATAAGCATTATCGTTAAATTGCCATTATGACATTTGTTAATACTGCCGATTTTAACCAACCTCTACACTAAAATATTGACATTCCTTTGGGCATATATTATACTTATTCTGTATATGCCGGCTGACAATTTGTTTATATTTAAACAGGAGGAGGAAAATGCTTAAATCCGGTGCCATTTTATTATCCGCATTGATGATTTTGATGATTATATCCGCGGCCGGGTGTGCCGCCGACACTGATCCGGAGAAGTCTCCCACCGGGGAAACGACCGACGGCGAGTCGGCGGCGGAGGGGCTGCGCAGTTCCCTGCCCGATAATCTGGATTATGACGGAGCGGTTATCGGTATCCTGCATTCATCGGACCCGATGTTTGCCCTGACGACCGATGAATCCAGCGGCGAAATCGTGGATGACGCCATACTCGCCCGCAATACACTGGTACAGGAACAGCTCAACCTGTCATTTGAATTTATATCGGGTGATTATGATATCGCGCCCGACATAACAAACGCCGTGGTGTCGGGTTCGGATGACTTCCGGCTGATAAGCGGCATGCAATGGATTCTTTCCCCCATCGTGCTGGAAAATTATCTGGCCAATCTTGCCGATTCACAATATCTCGATATCGAGCGTCCGTGGTGGGCAACAGAATACATCAAGGAGGCGGGAATCGGCAACAACAAACGCTTTTTTGTCACGGGTGATATTACCCTT
>JAQVWU010000209.1 GCA_028709565.1 Eubacteriales bacterium | reverse complement strand
CAATTATCTTATTATACTATTATTAGGTCAATGTTGTCAATCAAGAAATATTTTTTATCGTTGGCAGAACCGAAAACAATGCTTTCATCCTATATAGATTATAGATATTTTTTCGGGATTAAAAATCCCTGAGAAGATTTTGATTTCGCTATCAAATCAGACGGACGCCCCGTCAATGAGGGCGCGGCTGAAACTGTCGGAGCAAGCAAAGACGCCATCGAAGACTGCGTATATGGGAGTAATTGCTATTTATGGGTGATATAAAATGTACCAAACTTTTTCCGCGAACTTTGTGCACAATCACCCGTTTTCCTCTCCCGGATGTATAAATATACGCCTATTCACGCATAAACGGCTGATAATATGGAAATGCAGGCATAATATTGCATAATCATTCACACAGCGGTTTCCCGTTTGCGCGAGTAATTGTTTTTGTGCATACTGACCAAATAAAGCGATTTTATTTATATGTTATCGATATCAGACAAAATATGTTTTATTGCCTGAAACTACAAAATACGGCATATTGCGATGAAGAAAAATACTATATATTGTTATATTATAGCAAATCAACTTTTATTATGTCATGTGTGAAAAACGGCTAAAGTTCACATCGGGGCTTGATTTAGCAATAATTTAGCCTCGGAATTGTCGAATATTGTCGAAAAAATATCCTTTACAAACCCAAAATTATACTTTATTATAATGTTTGTCAAATGATTTGTCCAAAAGTCGAATTAAACATCAAATACCGACAAAAAGAACAGGAGAGTGACTATGGTAATTAAAAAGACAACACCGCGAATACATGCAACAACTCTTCGAAAAGACCAGATTGAAATCTATGATGATTACATGTTGTGCGGAGACATTATTCTGCGCTACATGCTGATTTGTACGCCCGATTTCAAAGTGTTCGGCGCGGAAGAAAGCGGCGATGTTTTTTCCGCGCTCATATTGATGTGCGATGACGGGGTTGTATGTGAGAGCAAATTCATATTTGATATCACCCGCAGCGAATCGGAAGCCCGGCGGATTATGAGTCTGCTGTCGGAAGCGGGGGTAACACCCGCGACGGCTGATGATATAATCGGCGACATTCTTTAAAACGAAGACAAAAGTTAGTAAACTAACGTTAGTAAACTAACGACAATTGAACGGACAAATCGGTATACAGGCATATTAAAAAAGAGCTTAGGCTCTTTTTTTTATGTAATTTTTTTGCCGATTGGGATAAACGGCATAATTGCCAATTGACACGCGCGCTCAAGCGTGATATTATATATACTGACAAGATGAAGGCGCGGTATTTATAAAAAAAGCAAAAATGCCTAAACAAAGGGGGGTGAATACATGCTCTGACCCGGACCGGAACAGATTACGGCAGTTTAATATTTCATAGGGAGGAGAATATGGTAAACCGTGTCATTAAGCCCGTTTATACCGAAAAAGCCAGGACATATGAAATCATATCCAAAATCGCCTACCTCATAGGTGTCAGACACAGTATATTCGAAAACGCCGCCGAGCCTCCGGACATCAAGATTTACAATGAGCTCGAGGAAAATCCCGCCGCGCGGATTATACGCCGCCTGTGTATTGTCCGGACATCCCTCATCTGCAATTATTTGAAAATCGGCAACGAGATGTCCTATAATTTGAAAAATCTGCATACGCTGCCCCAGTTTTTTGACATTGACGACATCAATCAATTAAAAGAAGACGGTGTTGATATTATTAAAGCCAATTACAAACCCCATAAATATTTAATCGAGCTGAACCGTTTAATAATCAATAATATAGACCGCTGCCGCGACATATTTCCGCTCTGGCTCAAATGGCATTACATAAAGGAACTGTTTATTTTCCCCGGCGGCACCGAGGAGCACAAACTCAAGGCGGAGAATACAAAATATTATAACAACAAACCCATGTATCCCTACCAGACCTATATAAACTGGCATCCCGAGGATATGGGGAATATATTATACAACGACATGAAGTTCGTAAAACTGATCTACGGACAGCACAGGGATCATTTCAGCGACAACAGCAAGGTGTCCGACGCGGGCAGCGGCACCAAGAACAATATATACGATTTTATATACCGCAGCGAGGGCACGGTGGTCGCGGTGGACTGCGAAAACGCCGACCCCTACAAGGTCTGCGCCCTGCTCAAGGGGCTCAACGAAGAGGAGCTGGAAAAGGTCACCAAGATCATCCTGTACGACGATATCCACACCTCCAGCGCCTGGACGCTGCTGGAGAACCATACCGGCATCCCTGTGGAGCGCGAGCTGGTGGAGCGGGTGAGCGACTTCAAATCGCTGGTCGACCTGCGCATGACCGCGGGCACCTGCAAGGAATTCTATCAGAACGACATCAAGTCATTTATTATCATATCCAGCGACTCGGATTTCTGGGGGCTCATCTCGGCGCTGCCGCAGGCCGGCTTCCTCGTGATAATCGAGGGGGGCAAATGCGGGGACCCCATAAAAAAAGCGCTGGACGACAGCGGCATCTACTATTGCTTTATTGACGACTTCTGCACCGGCGGCATTGACGAACTCAAAACCAACGTCATGCTCCGGGAGCTCAAATCCCATATCGGCGAGCTGCTCAACGAGGATGTGAACGCGATGATGGCGTCCATCTACGGCCGCTGCCGCATCGACCTGTCGGCCACCGAAAAGAAGCGCTTCTACGACAAATACATAAAAACCCTGCGGCTGACCATAAACGACGACGGCCGCATGAAAATCTCACTGGGCATATAGAAGAAGGCAAAAGAGACCGGCGCGCGCGCTGACAGTTGGATGTTGGATGCGAAAAGAACGTTCAACAACCGGATCGGCGCCCGCCGGTCTCTCCCCCGTCACGGATTGGCGAAATGGAAGCCCTGATACCCTATACGATCTGTATTTTCCTGCCCTTTGGGTTTCCTTTGAATGCTTCTATCGCATGTTCCCACGCTTCCAGACCTATATCCTCATTGTAGTATACGGAAACCTCATTCAGGTGAGCCAGTGCAATCTTGCCCGTCATAACAGGGTCATCGTTGGTAACATTGGTTTCGGAATCAACCAGGCCATGCTCGAGTTCGATGTTCAGACCTTCCAGAAATTCTTCGGGAGTGAACCGAACTTTACTAAAATCAATGCCCAGCTTGTCTGCAATTTCCTTTGCTTCGGCTAATGTGAACTTTTTCATATTTAACACCTCATTTTTTATTTATTATAACACAAATAAAATATTTTATATGTAACCTCGTCACATTTTTATTGCAAACCATAAAACGACAGCAAAAGCCCCTCTCTGCATCTCCGTCTGCGAGGGGGGCTGCGGGTCAATGTGGACGCTTATAGTGGAATATCTACTAAAAAAAATACATGTCAAGTGCCCGGAAACACACGGCGTATTTCCGACTTATCATGTATAATATATCATGACGTTATTTCGCCGCTTCAATCCAGGGCATGGCTCCGCCGTAGTATTTGGCGGAGATTTTTTTCTGTGCTTCTATATCCAGGCTCCGCAGCCGGCGCGCCCATCGCCGTTTTGACTCCAGCGCCCGCTGTTTTTCTTTTTCGGAGTCGTATGCGAACTCCTGTAAACTTTCTATGTTCAACTGTTAAACCTCCCGCCGCCGGCATATACTATATATAATAAATAAGTTTATTGCGGCGCGTATTGTTATGTAAAATGATGCAGTCAGACGGTTTTGCGCACTATCTTGTCCAGCAGACTGTTGAGCAGCTCGCCCTCGATTTCGGTCAGGCCTCCCGTGAAATGCGCTTCGCAGCTGCCGGTGATGTCGGTCGTTTTGCGGTATACACTGCGGGCCTTTTCGGTGGCGTATACGCGGTAGCGGCGCTTGTCACTCATCGACACCGTCCTTCTCACATAGCCGTCCGCCTCCAGTAGTTTGACGGCCCTGGCCACCGAACTCTTGTCTACCTTGAGTTCCGACGCGATATTCTCCTGGGAAAGACCGTCGCTGCCGCAGATGAGGCTGATATACATGAGCTGCCCGCTGCGGATACCCAGGCTCTTGAGCTGACGGTCCAGATAAATGCCGGAGAGGCGGTGTATTTTAGAGCATTTCTCGAACATGTAATTCATGCTGCGGCTTCCTTTCGAAGATTAACATGATAGTTGGCAATGCAATTATATTATACGGATATTTCAAAAAAAGTCAAGCCCGATAACGCGCCGTTTTTATGGATTCTACGCCGCTAGAATTTCTTGACAAACACATATTTAAGGTGTATAATTATAGTTGTACATACAACAATAACGAGGCTGGAAACAGGCAAAGAAAGAAAGCGTAGGTGTTATTTTATGACCGGAGAGTTGATAACCCACAAGGTATTCGGCAGAGGCAGGGTTATATCGATGGAGGACGGTTACATCAACATACTGTTCGAGGACGAAAAATACGGCGAGAAGGTATTTGTATATCCCGACTGCTGCGACAGGTTTGTGAAATTTGACGACGGCGAACGGCAGAGCGAGGCCGTGGAGAAATACAAGGTCATACAGACCAGGGAGCGGGAGGAAAAGGAACGGGACGAAGCCGAGAACAAAAAATACGCGGAGATGGTAAACGAGGCGCGCATTGAGTTCGCCAAAAAGAAGACCCCGGCCAAGCCCAAAGCCACCAAGAAAACAGCCGTCAGAGCAAAAATAAAGAAAACGGAAAATGCGGCTGAATAAAATATGACGGAACCCTCCGGTCAGTAACGGCGGGAGCCGTTTTTTTTTTGCTTTTTATTGGCGCGCCCGGATCGTATTTTTATGTTAAATATATGGACCATTATGCTTTTATGTGTTATCATGTAGGCATTACACAGATGGTTAAACACAGGCCGGTTAATATAATATAAACAAAGAGGTGCGATTATGAAAAAATTAAAACTTGCGGTCATCGGCTGCGGGGGCATGGAAAAGACACACGAGAGCGGTTTTGCCGGGCTGGACAGTGTCGAGGTGGTGTGCACCGCCGACATTATCAGGGAGCGGGCGGAGATTGCCGCCGGGGTTTACGGGGCGCAATACGCCTATACCGATTACCGGGACACCTTCGACAAAGCAGACGCGTGTCTGCTGGTGCTGCCCCATCACCTGCATTATCCCATAGGCCGCGACTGCCTGCTGGCGGGCAAGCATGTGCTCATGGAGAAGCCCTTCTGCAATACAGAGGAGCAGTGCCGCGAGCTCATCGACATCGCCGCCCAAAAGCAGCTCACGCTCATGACCGCCTACTGCATGCGCTTTCACCCCATGGTGGTCAGACTCAAGGAGCTGCTGGACGCGAAAACCTACGGGGATGTGTTCCAGCTCTCCATCTGGACCGAACAGCTGACCATGGTGAAGAGCGACGACTGGGGAGGCCTCGCCGCGACACTGGGGGGCGGACAGCTCTTCAGCCACGGCTGCCATTACATAGACCTGCTGCTGTGGTATCTGGGCCGGCCGGTCAAGGGCACCCATACCGGCACCAAATACGGCACACCCTGGATGGACATGGAGGGGACCAGCAACGTTGCCATCGAATTTGAGAACGGCGCGCTGGGCTATCATTTCGGCACCTGGGGAGCCCGGGGCTCGCGGCTGAAATACTCGATCCACGCCCACTGCACCGAAGGCATGCTGGAGGCCGCCCTGAGCGAAGGCAAGCTGATCCTGCACCGTTTCGGGCGCGGGGAAGAGTTGCTCTTCCGGTACAACTCGGGCAAGCATACCC
>JAQVWU010000208.1 GCA_028709565.1 Eubacteriales bacterium | reverse complement strand
ATCGTTGACACATTCTTCGCTATCCTCGTCGTTATGCAGAACATTGAACGCAATGTAGTTACAGTATCGACCGTACTTCTTTGCGGTTTCAGATATTGCAGCTTCGGAGCGCTCCCAATATAAATCTACAATCTGCTTATCGTCCATTATCTCAACTCCTTTCCGAAAGCATTAAAGGCCTTTCACCCCAATACACAACAAAACCACCTCGCAGGTCACATATTTAGAGAAAGTTTTTCAAATTATTTTTCAGATTTCTTTTTCCGTCCGTCAACGGGCTTCTCTGCATCCTTGGGAATCAGCCACATACGGCTGAACTTAGCAATACCGGGGATACGATTTTCTTCACACAGCTTTTGTACACGCCGTTCTGAGATGCCCCATTTCTTCGCAGCTTCTGGCGCAGAAATATACTCTAACATTGTCCGTTCACGCTCCTTCGATATTTTTTAATAAAAATTATATACGGATAGCCGAATAAAAGCAATAAATTGAGTGTGAACTTTTTGTCTCCCAGTCTTGGATCAATTAAGTAAAAATAAAATTCTGCTCAACTTGGGCAGAAGTTCAAAACAGATACTTCTACGCAATTTGCGTAGAAGTATCGCAGCATGACTTCCAACCAGGTTGGTCGGAGGTTTAACTTATACACAGGTTGTGTCGAAGTTGCAGATATTCGCTGGTGACCAACTTGGATACAAGTGAAGGGAGAGAAATTGTACCCAACTTGGTCACAATTTCTCTCCCTTGGTGTTAGCTATACATCCGTCCCCATCGACCAATAGGTCTTGTTTCTTCCGGTAATCGAATGTCGGGGATGTAGTAGTCCCCACAACGAATATAGTTCAATTCTTGCATCGGTATGTACCTCCAATCATAGTGTTCGGGTATATTGTACCGAATTTGTGTTTACAAGTGAATTTTGTCGTAATATAAAAAATAAGCTATACCTGGTTATTAAACCGAGTATAGCTTACTTTCGTTTTAGCCAACCCCGTCTGACAGATGCGCATAATTCGTATTTTTTTCCAATTACTTCCTTATGAGCACCCAACCGAATCAGGGCGGGTTTTGTTATATGTTAGGGTGGAAACGGACCCGGTGTATTATATGACATTGTTAAATGTTAATGTTTTTTATAAATTGTATTTACAAATGTAGATTTCTGTGTTAATATTTGATTGTATAAACAAAACAATAATTTCCGGAGGTAAATATGAAAAAGAACTTTATACCTATCACAGCACTGCTGATATTGACCGCCCTGTTCTTCTCCTGCGCCGGACAACAGAATACCGGGACAGGAATCGAACAGACAACAGAAACCGCTGCCGAGGAAACAGAGGCAACAAACGCAGATATCATACGGCAGAGATATCAAGGCACAGATTATGAAGGTTACAGTTTCCGCGTCCTGTCACCCAAACCGGGTTCGCATTTTTATTGGATTACCGGCGAAAATGAAAATGAAATCTATTACGAAACGCAGACGGGGGATGTGCTCAACGATGCCATCTATAAACGTAATATTCAGGCGGAGGATTTTCTTCATTTTAAACTGGAACCGGTCTGGTCTGATGACACCGGGGTACTTTCCTCAACGGTAAAAAAATCGGTCATGGCTGACGATGACGGATTTGATATCATATTGAACCGGCTTGATTTTTTAATGAACGGATCGGCCGAAAATCTGCATATAAACCTGACGGATGTCAGATCGATTGACACTGCCGATCCATGGTGGGATAAAAATATAATAACCGACTTTACTCTTTTTAATAACAAACTGTTTACGATTGCCGGAGATATCAACTATTATGACGATTATGCTGTGCTGGCATTTTTTCACAACAAAGCTATGTGCGAAGACCTCGGATTTGACCAGCCCTATGACAGCGTCACGGCAGGCAAATGGACTTTTGAAAGGTTTACACAGATGGTAAACGCATCGTCCTCCGACCTGAACGGAGACGGTGCCATCAAGATCAAAGACGACCAGTTCGGATATGTCAATCACGAGCACTCAATTCTGCATTTGATTTATGCGCTGGGTGAAAAAATGAGTATGGTCGACGGGGACGGGATAATCACCGTTAACCGGTCCGAAAATCTGATAAATGTCGTGGGTGAATTGTATGATTTTCATAAGAACAATCAGGCTGTATGTACAACGGCATCTTACGATGATTACATGAAATCGTTTAAAGACGGCAGGACTATGTTTTTTGCCGAAGTGATAGGCGGCCTTTCTACCTTCCGTGACATGGAAGAGGATTTCGGCGTGCTTCCGGTACCGAAAAGAAATGAGGAGCAGCAGAATTACAGCGCTTATGTTTCAAACGGCTGGACCACCGCACTGGCTATCCCTTTGACGTCGAATGACCCGGAAAGAGCCGGGACTGTGCTGACGGTCATGAGCGCCTTTTCCTCCGATACTATAACAACCGCTTTGTATGATGTGCTGCTTGAGTCAAAACTGATCCGCGATACCGAATCGCAGGATATGCTGTCCTATGTGTTCGCTTCAAAGGTATATGACTGGGCGGGAGACCTGGCTTGGGCAGATGATCTGCGCGCCGTTTATGCATCTGTATTGCCGGGCGCCTCAAACACCTTTGTCTCTTCTATGGAAAAAAGAATTACCGCGGTCCAGAAAAAACTTGACGCGTTTATTGAAAGCTTTGCGCCGGAACAATAAGCGGCATCATGTAACCGAGGACGCAACTGCCGAGGCGGACGCGGCGGCGGCCACGGCGATAGCCGTCTGCTGCGCTATGATAATATTGGTGACGCCGGTTGACAGCGCGCCCGTCATGATGCCGTTCTTCAGTTCACCGGCATATTCATAGGCGACCAGCGCCGAGGAGAGCAGCAGCAGTTCCTGATTTGTCACCGACCAGCGTCCGAATCCGTTGGTTTCGCGCAAATGTTCGAATGTTCCGGCGACGTTTTCGACAATGGCATCATCGTCTGCCGGCAGCAGCGCGAGCACACCCAGCGAGGGCAGTGTGTATTCCTTGTCCATCCTCATTTTAAACAGACGGAATTTATCGGACAAACCGACCACACGCCCCGTTATATCCCGGTTTTCGCCGCCGAGAGCCAGTATTTGGGACAACGCCTGAACCGAGTCTGCCGGGCGGAATTCCGCTATGAGAAACCTGTACAGGTCCTCTATGCGTCTGAGCCCGCTCTGCGGCTCCATGTCCGACAGACCCATCATGGCGGCATAGATATAGTCGTTCTGTCCCGTGATAAAACGGTGCTCCGATTTCATGCCGTTATAAAATATCTTGGACCGCTCCACCGTTTGGTCGTATTTATCCCGCTCCGTGTTGTCGGCGATCTGATACGCCGCGACCACCAGATAATCGGAGGAGCGGAATTTGTGCGCCTTCATCATATCATAGACGGTGAGGGTATTGTTTAGCTGCCCGCGCCGGTCGCCGTGCAGGGCGAGCAGCGTTGCGACGGTCATGGCGGAATTGCCGCGGAAGGAGGAAAACCAGCCGGTGCGTTCCCTGATCATGTCATAACTGTCCTGAACCGCCCTGTAATCCATCGTTCTGCCCCGGGCGGTAAAAATGAGCGCGGAGAGCCGCTTGAGCATTATGCCTTGCCAGATAAATTTCCCTTTGAGCCGGTGGGCGTTTTCGGCAAACAACGCGATTCTCGACTGCAGTTTTTCCTTCAATGACCATACCCCCTGTTTAAACTTATTTCGCTTAACAATCTTTGCGGAAAAATTATCCGCTACAAAAACCGGGGGCTCCTGTTTTAGCCGGAACCCCTTTGCTGCGTCTAAAAATCAATTATCTCTTTTTACGCATCACCGCGGCGGCGAAGGCCATCAGAATCAGCGAAGCGAGGGCATAATCGGAGGTTTGGGCAGCGGTTGTGACGGGGGCGGCCGCCTCGGCTTCGGCTTCAGCTTCGGCTGCGGCTTCGGCTTGCGTTTCCGCGGCGGGCGGGGCGGGATCAATGCCGGCACCGGCGTCAACAAGGGTATAGGTGTTGGACGCGGCGGGGTCGAACCAGGCGGCGTTGGTGCCCAGGGACTGGTCGGAACCGTCGGCGTCCATGATAACCAGGTCCATCTTCCACTGCTGACCGGCCACACCCTTTATGTCATTGATAAAACCGTTGGCGTAGGCGGCGGCGAATACCGAGAAGGGCACGGCGCATTCCAGGATATATGCGGTGCCGCTGAAGACAGAGGCGATTTTAACATCGGCAAGCTGTGCGATTTGATTGAAATGCTCGTAAACATCAGGCTGTCCGTTATCTGCCTTTGGGTGTATGGAGAAGAACATCATCTGTTCCCCTTCCGTGGTGCCCCCGGTCGAATCCATGCCATAAAAGGCCCATTGGGTGCCGTCGCCTGAGTTGAGCGCCGCCCCGTAAGACGGTATAATATCGGAAACGGTGGTATCCTTGACGTCGGCGGCAAAATAGATATAGCCGGCGTCCCACATGAA
This sequence comes from Eubacteriales bacterium, assembly GCA_028709565.1. GTDB lineage: Bacteria > Bacillota > Clostridia > Oscillospirales > CAG-272 > JAQVWU01. Next base: position 1,271 of record JAQVWU010000208.1, on the reverse strand, counting down.
ATAATACATCGAATTGCCGGAAGAGGGGTTGACATCGAGTACCCAGTTAAGGTTATCCTGTTTCATGTCGATTGCCAGGGCGTTTGCCCACTCATCGGCGTTTATCTTTCCGTCAATTACCGGAGCGGTGAGCGCCCTTGGAATGCTGAGTTCGGCGGCCGACAGATTTACAGCGAACAGGCTGATCAGCAGGACAGCGGTCATTGCAATAACAAGCAGTTTTTTCATATGCGCACTCCTCTCTTATATTAACTCATTGTAACATGTTTTTTAACAACTGTCAATATAAAAAGTTATATTTTGTGAATTATATGGCGTTTATATTGCTATTTTATCGCGATATCGGCGTCTTTTGTGTACGATTATAATTATGCACCTTCAGTCCCTATTTCAGCAGAGGACGTGAGCACCTCGCGCAGTTGTCCCTGTCCATATCCTGCAAGGACGCGCAGGCTACGCACAAAACCCGGGTATCGCGGGATTTATCATACTTCTCATAATAACATAAACCTTTATGATGCCGGACCCTGTCCCCGATGGCGTAATAATCATATAAACCGCCGATGTCTTTGTGTCTGTGCTTTTTGAGTTTACCCGTTTTCTTTCGGACATACAGCTCACCGGTGTCACCGTCCTTGTATTCAACGACCCCGTCATATGTTTTGTCCAGCAGTTTTCTCAGCGTCTGCCCCAGCGCTATGGCCAGAAACATACCGCCGATGCCCAACCCGTACCACAGCGAATAGGGCCAGTCTATATCGCCGCTCCTCTTCCCGTAAATCGGGAAAGCTATAACGGCGATTACCGCGAGGATACCCGAGAAGATAAAGGACCAGGCGACCGACTGCCTCCTGTAGGAGGTAAACGCCGGGTCACCGATTTTTGAGGAAAACCCGATTAGCCGACCGTCATAAGACCGCGGTGAATAAGCCGTTTCACCGCAGTATTTACAAAAGGCCGCGTCTGTTTCCAGCTCCGCGCCGCATTTTTTGCAAACCATAATGACCCCTTGTTTGTTTGACGTTTATTTCATTATAACACATGTGTCATTTTTTGTAAACAAAAAGAATATTATATATTTATTTTGTGAAGGCTGCATGAATCCGGGTGCCGGCATCAAAAAAAGACATACGCCAAACGGGTACGCCTTGCTGTGTTGTTTTATTCAGTCTGTAAAGTCATAATATTCTTTGTTCCGCTCCATGAAAAGCTCAAATATGTTGTCTGACTCGCTTTTGTCTTCTATCGGCACAAAAGCCTCTTCTTCAATA